>DASZOA010000076.1:0-5371 GCA_035551055.1 Solirubrobacteraceae bacterium | reverse complement strand
GCCCTGACGCGCCTCGTGCGCGACGTCGGGCTTGCCGAGGACCTCGCGCAGGACGCGCTCGTGGCGGCGCTGGAGCGGTGGCCCGAGTCGGGCGTCCCGGACAACCCGGGCGCCTGGCTCATGGCCACGGCCAAGCACCGGGCGATCGACCTGCTGCGCCGCCGCGCGCGGCTGGAGCGCAAGCACGAGGAGCTCGGCCGGCAGCTGCGCGAAAGCCAGGAGCCCGACCTCGAGGCGGTGCTCGACGACGGCGTCGAGGACGACCTGCTGCGCCTGATCTTCATGACCTGCCATCCGGTCCTGTCGCGCGAGGCGCGCGTCGCGCTGACCCTGCGCCTGCTCGGCGGCCTCACCACGTCGGAGATCGCGCGCGCGTTCCTCGCGCCCGAGGCGACAGTCGCGCAGCGGATCGTGCGCGCCAAGCGCACGCTCGCCGAGGCGCGCGTCCCGTTCGAGGCGCCGAGCGGGCGCGAGCGTGCGGCGCGCCTGGAGTCGGTGCTCGAGGTCGTCTACCTCGTGTTCAACGAGGGCTACTCGGCGACCGCGGGCGACGACTGGATCAGGCCGTCGCTGTGCCAGGAGGCGCTGCGCCTCGGCCGCATCCTCGCCGAGCTCGCGCCCGCCGAGCCCGAGGTCCACGGGCTCGTCGCGCTGATGGAGCTGCAGGCGTCGCGCCTGCGCGCACGCGTGGGCGCGGCCGGCGCGCCCGTGCTGCTGCTCGACCAGGACCGCGCGCGCTGGGACCGCGTGCTGATCGGTCGCGGGCTCGCGGCGCTCGAGCGCGCCCAGGCGCTCGGCGGCGCGCTCGGGCCGTACGGCCTGCAGGCGGCGATCGCCGCGTGCCACGCCCGGGCGCGTACCGCCGAGGAGACCGACTGGGTACGCATCGCGGCGCTCTACGACGCGCTCTGCCAGCTCGCGCCCTCGCCGGTCGTCGAGCTCAACCGAGCGGTCGCCGTCGCGATGGCGTTCGGCCCGGCCGCCGGCCTGGAGCTCGTCGACGCGCTGGCCGACGAGCCCGCGCTCGAGGCCTACCACCTGCTGCCGAGCGTGCGCGGCGACCTGCTCAGGCGGCTCGGCCGCGACGCCGAGGCGCGCGTGGAGTTCGAGCGCGCGGCGTCGCTGACGCGCAACGAGCGCGAGCGCGCGCTGCTGCTCGCCAGGATCGATGCCACGGGCCCGTCATGACCGGCGCCGCCGGACGTCTCGCGCTCAGGAGATCTACGCCGCGTCCGGCGTCGCGACCTCATGGACCACGTCCACGCGCGGGAGCGCGGCCACCCGGGCGTCGCGTGACGCCGCCCCCACCTCGGCGGGAACGTCCGCGAGGCGCACCCGGCGCACGAAGCCCAGCCGCCGCCCGAGCGGCGCGAAGAAGTCGTCGTAGTGCGTCGGCACGACGACGCGCGGATCGAGCCGCGGGAGGATCCGCTCCCAGTAGCGCGGCGTGAAGCTGCGTCCCGCGACGCCCGCGAGGAAGACGTCGACCCGGTCCTCGCCGAGCTCGCGATCGTCGAGGTCGGCCGAGCCCTGGTGGTACAGCGCCACCCCCGCCACGTCGATCCGGATCCCCCACACCTGACCGCAGCGGTAGGCGCCGGGCCGCAGGCCGTGAAGGTGCTCGCAGGTCAGCTCGCCGTCCATCGGCACGCGGCGCCCGAACAGCAGCTTCGAGTGGCGGCTGGGCACGAAGCGCACGACGAACGGCCCGAGCTCGTAGGGCTTGTGCGGGGTCACCTCCTTGGCGAGATCGCCGAGCCCGTGCAGGTGCATGAGCTGCGCGAGCGACGACGAGCCGTACGCCCGGGCACCGAAGCGCCGCGCGATCGCGGGCGCGTCGATCGCGTGGTCGAAGTGCGTGTGGCCGACGAGCACGCCGGCGACGGGGCCCGGAGCGCTGACGTAGCGGTCGACCAGCGCCGGATCGGGCATCGCGCTGGAGCCCAGCAGCAGCGCGCGCAGCGGCACGCGCGAGACGTACGGATCGACGAACAGCGACACGCCCTCGTACGTGATCCGGTAGCCCGACACGCCGAGCCACTCGATCTCCAGGCCGGCCGGCAGCCCGAGCGGCACGGCCTCGAGCTCGCGCAGCGCGGCGGCGTCGTCTGTCGCGCCGGTGCGCACCGCCCACACGGTGGCACACCGCCGGCCGGCGTGCGCCTAAACGTCGTGTGAACATTCGGTGACGACCGCATGGGCGCCCGCGCGAGGGGTAGCTCAACGAAGATGCCCGTTTACGGCCACGGCGAACGCCTGTCGCCGATCGACGCCTCGTTCCTGGAGCTCGAGTCGCCCAGCGCCCACATGCACATCGCGTGGAGCGCCTTCCTGCGCCCGCCCGACGGCGCGGCGCCCCCGTCGATCGACGCGCTGCGCGCGCGCGTCGTGGCGCGCCTGTCGTGGGTCCCGCGCTGCCGCCAGCGCCTGCTGCCCGCGCCGCTCGGCCTCGGCGACCCGCGCTGGGTCGACGACCCCTGCTTCGACGTCACGCACCACGTGGTGCAGCTCGGCGAGCCCGACGAGCCGATGAGCGACGAGCGCTTCGCCGCCGTTCGCGACCGCCTGCTGTCGACGCCGCTGGACCGCGACCGGCCGCTGTGGCAGCTCGCGCTCGTGCCGCGGCTGCACGACGGGCGGGCGGCGGTCGTCGGGCGCGTGCATCACGCGCTGGCCGACGGCGCCGCGGCGCTGCAGGTCGCGATGCTCACGCTCGACGTCGACGACGCGGCCGACGCGGCGCCGGCGCGCTGGCGCCCGGCGCGCTCGCCGTCGCCGCTGCAGCGCGCGCTGGACCCGCTCGTGCAGGGCGCCGAGCTGACGGCGCGCGCGGCGCGCGGTGTCGCGCACGCCGTCCAGCGCCCGCGCGCGACGGCGCGCGGCGCGCTGCGCGACGTCGGCCGCGTCGCGCAGGCGCTCGCCGAGGACCTGCTCCCCCGCGCGCCGGACTCACAGCTCAACGGCGCGCTCGGGCCGCGGCGCACGCTCGTGCAGCACCGCGTCTCGC
The DNA here is from genome assembly GCA_035551055.1 of Solirubrobacteraceae bacterium. Classification (GTDB taxonomy): domain Bacteria; phylum Actinomycetota; class Thermoleophilia; order Solirubrobacterales; family Solirubrobacteraceae; genus CADCVQ01. Next base: position 2,364 of record DASZOA010000076.1, on the reverse strand, counting down.
TCGACCGGCTCGGCGCGATCACGCGTGGCCGCGGCGTCACCCGCAACGACGCCGGGCTGGCGGCCGTCGCCGGAGCGCTGCGCGCGCTCGCCCGGGAGAGCGGCGTCCCGCCCGCGCCGCTGAAGGCGCTCGTCCCGGTCAACACGCGCCGCGCCGACGAGTACGGCGCGCTCGGAAACCGGGTCTCGATGACGTCCGTGCGGCTGCCGCTCGAGCTTCCCACGCCCGCGGCGCGGCTGGAGCGCGTCCACGAGCAGACCGCGCGCTTCAAGCGCAGCGCGCGCTCGGAGGGCGCCCAGGCCGTGCTGGCCGGCCTGTCGCTGCTGCCCAATCCGCTGCGCGCCCCGGTGCTGCGGGCGCTCGCACCCGGTCGCTTCAACCTCACGATCTCCAGCGTGCCGGGCCCGCGCAACGCGCTGTTCATGCACGGCGCGCGGCTGGAGGAGATCTATCCGGTGATCCCGATGCCCGACGAGCAGACGCTGTCGATCGGGCTGCTCAGCTACGACGGGCACCTGCACTTCGGGCTGTACGCCGATCCCGAGGCGCTGCCGCAGGCGCCGCGGCTGGCCGAGCTGATCGACGACGAGCTGAGCGCGCTGCTGCGCGCCCGCCGGCCGCGCCCGCCGCTGCCGGTCGTGGCGCCGGTCGCCGCCGGCCCCGCCGGGATCTACGAGAATCGAGCGGCCGTCGCGAGCGCAACCGGACCAGGAGGCGACGCATGACATCGGCCCAGTCCATCCGGCGCCTGTCGGCGCTCGACGGCTCGTTCCTGCGCCTGGAGACCCAGCAGTCGCACATGCACGTCGGCTGGAGCGCCGTGTTCGCCGCGCCCGGCGACGACCGCCCGCGGCCGACGATCGAGGCGCTGCGCGAGCGCGCGGCCGGGCGGCTGCACGAGGTCCCGTGGTGTCGCTGGAAGCTCGACAGCGCGCCGCTCGGCCTCTCCGAGCCGCGCTGGATCGACGACGCGAACTTCGATCTCGGCGCGCACATCGTGCAGCTGACGGGCCCCGAGGATCCGGTCAGCGCCGAGACGTTCGAGGCGCTGCGCGCGACCGTGCTGTCGGCGCCGCTGGACCGCTCGCGGCCGCTGTGGCAGGTCTTCTTGGTGCCGCGCCTGCAGGACGGCCGCGTCGGGATGATCGGAAAGATCCACCACGCGCTCGTCGACGGGATCGCCGCGCTGCAGATCACGAGCCTGGTCGTCGACTCCGAGCCCGACGTGCCCGCGCGCCCGCCGGCGCGCTGGCGGCCCGCCGGCCTGCCCGGCCCCGCCGGCTGGGCGCTCGACGCGGCGCGCACGGCGGTGAGCGACGGCATCGGCGCGCTGCGCGCGGGCACGGAGGCCGTCACCCATCCGCGCAGCAGCGTCTCGGCGGCGGCGCGCAGCGCCCGGCGGCTGGCGACGGCGATCGTCGAGGACGTCCTGCCGGCGGCGCCGTCCTCGCAGCTCAACGAGCGCATCGGGTCGCGCCGCACGCTCGTCGGATACCACGCGCCGCGCGCCCTGCTGCGCGCCGCGCGCGGCCGCGGCGGCACGCTCAACGACGTCGGCCTGACCGCCGTCGCGGGCGCGCTGCGGACGCTCGCCCTGCGCGCGGGCCAGCCACCGGACGAGCCGCTGAAGGCGATGGTCCCGGTGAGCATGCGCCGCCGCGGCGAGGAGGGCGCCGGCAACCAGATGGCGATGGTCTACCTGCCGCTGCCGATCCACCTGCCGACGAGCGCGCAGCGGCTGGAATGGGTCCGCGAGCAGACCGCGCGGCTGAAGCACACCGACCGCCCGGAGGCGACGCAGACGTTCGTCGAGTCGCTCGGGCTCGTGCCGCCGCCGCTGCGCACGCCGGTCGCGCGGGCGCTGGCGACGCCGCGCCAGTTCAACCTCACCGTCTCGCAGTCGCCGGCGCCGCGCGGGTCGATCTACCTGCTCGGCTGCGAGCTGGAGGAGGTCTACTCGGTCGTGCCGATCGCGCAGGGCCACTCACTGGCGATCGGCATGGTCCGCTACCGCAACGAGCTGTTCTTCGGCTGCTATGCCGACCCCGACGCGCTGCCGGAGGTTCGCGAGCTGCCGCGGCTGCTGGAGGCCGAGCTCGAGGAGCTCGCGGCCGCGGCCGCCGCGCACCGCGGCCGCCGGCGCGACGACGCCGCGACGAACGGCTCCGGCGACGGGCGGCAGCCCTCCGACGGTCGCGCGCGCGTGCCCGTCGGCTGACGCCTCGCACTCTCGAGTCTTCTGGCGCGCCGCGCGCTGCCGCTCGCGATCGCGACGAGGACCCGCAGCGGCGCCGGTGCACGACCGTGAGTTGAAGAGGCCCCCGCGCGGGCAGTATTCCCGGCGATGACCCGCCCGGCCATCCG
>DASZOA010000075.1:0-3372 GCA_035551055.1 Solirubrobacteraceae bacterium | reverse complement strand
TACGCCGAGACGTGGGACCAGCACGGCTTCGTCAACAACCTCGTGATCCTGCCGCTGAGCTTCCTCGGCGGGGTCTTCTACTCGGTCGAGCTGCTGCCCTCGCCGTGGAGCGAGGTCACGCACGTCAACCCGCTCTTCTTTCTCATCAACGCGATCCGCTACGGCTTTCTCGGGACGAGCGACGTGCCGGTCGCGATCGCGCTCGCGGTGCCGGCGCTGCTGGCGCTCGCCTGCGTCACGTGGAGCGCCACGATGTTCGCATCCGGACGGCGGCTGAAGGCCTAGCCGCCGGCGGCGCGACGATTCTGAGAAGGTGCGCCGGCGTGTTCGCGCTCAACCTGCCGAATGTCCTGACGCTGCTGCGGATCCTGCTCGTCCCGGTGCTCGTCGTCGCGCTGCTGCACGAGACGGCCAACGGCGACCTGCTGGCGGCGTTCGTCTTCGCGCTGGCGTCGCTGACCGACGCGATGGACGGCTACCTCGCGCGCTCGCGCAACGCGGTCACCGCGTTCGGCAAGCTCATGGACCCGATCGCCGACAAGCTGCTGATCATCGCGGCGCTCGTCGCGCTCGTGTCGCTGGACCGCCTGGCGGCATGGGTCGCGATGGTCATCATCGCGCGCGAGCTGACGGTCACCGTGACGCGGATGCAGGCCTCGCAGCACGGCGTCGTGATCGCCGCGAGCTGGTGGGGCAAGGCCAAGACGAGCGTGCAGGTGGCGGCGATCCTCTGTCTCATCGCGGTCGGCGAGCCGTCGCCGGCGTGGGTCGACGGGCTGGTCTACGGCGCGGTCGCGATCACGGTCGTCAGCGGCGTCGACTACTTCTTCGGTCTGCGGCGGGTCCTGCGCGAGGCCGAGGCGCGGCGGCACGCGCCGGTCGCGTCGGCACCGCCCCGATCCGGCGGCGGCAACTGAAAAGCGGCCGGGCGCGACGCGCCGAGCGCCGCGCTCAGCGCCCGGCGGCGTCGAGCCAGTCGCGCATCGAGGTGTGGTGCAGGGCGTGCTCGCCGGTCGCCAGCTCGCGGCGCAGCTCGTCGAGCAGGCCGAAGCGCTCGGCGACGACGTTGTGCTGGTGGATCGTCTCGAGGTTCTCCTGGCGCGCGCTGACGAAGTGCGCGTCATCGAGGTCGGCCAGCTCGGCGACGACCGCGGCGATCATCTCGCGCACGCAGTCTTCGACGAAGCGCGGCCGGCGATGCGCCTTCTCGACGACGGCGCCCTCGTCGGCGCGCTTCATGAGCTCGTAGATCTCAGAGGACATCGAGCGCTCGACGATGTCCAGCAGCGTGCGCGCGTCGATCTCCCTGTCGCTGCTCTCGGGCATGCCGACATGGAGCGTGCCCAGGCCGCGCTGGTTGTGCGTCGCGACGGGGACGTGCTGCAGGATCCGCCCGACCTCATCCTCGCTGACGCCCTCGTCGAGCAGGCGCTCGCGCGAGCGGCCGACCACGAGCTGCTGCGCGCACGGGCAGGCGGTCATGCCCTGCGCCGCGACGCCGACGAGCCGGCGTGTCCCCTGCTCGGACGCGACCGCCATGCCGTACAGCGTGTAGATCTCCTGCGTCGCGATGCCCGAGACGGGGGCGGGCTTGTGCTCGGGATAGCGGGCGGCGACGGTCACCTCGGCGCGCCTGGCGTCCTGGCGCTCGCGCACGAGCTCGGCGATGCGCGTCGCGAGCGCCTCGGCCTTGAACGTCGCCTCGCCGAGCACGACCTCGCCGATGACCTCGTTGACGACCTCCTCGAAGCGCGACATGTGCGCGCCCTTCTGCTGCGCGCCGAGGTCGACGAAGCACTGCAGACGCGCCGAGAACAGCTGCTCCTGCCCGTTCTGGCGCAGCCGGACGATCTTCTCGACCTCGGTGACTCCGACGCGCGACAGGCTCACGTGCAGGGTCGGCGGCTGCGCCTGGACATCGAATGTGCTGGCGCTGACGCTCTGCGACATGCAATGAGCGTATCGAGGCGCTCCGGCACGACGCGCTCTTGCGGGACGGCATTCTTGTGCTATCACTCACAAGTGCTTCCGCTCGGAGAAAACGAGGGGGACGGGGCGTTTGTCCGTAGGCAAACGTGAGCGGCACCGGCATTCCGAGGGGGGCCGAGCGATAGAGAACGAGGTACTGCTGGCGGATGAGGCTCCGATCTACGAGCTCGATGAGCTGCGGACCCTCGTCAGCGACGGTCAGGAGCGGGGGTTTCTGACGTTCGACGAGATCGCGACCGCGCTCGAGGAGGTCGAGGTCACCAAGGAGCAGGTCCAGGAGCTGCACGTCTACCTGTCCGAGCAGGGCATCGACGTCGTCGGTGCCGACGGACGCCACGTGTCCTCCGAGGGCGCCCGCGTGGAGGCGGCCGCGGAGGCGCGCAAGGAGGTCGCCCACGGCGGCGCCGGCGAGACCGCGAGGAAGCCCGAGCTCGACCTCACGGTCGAGCCGTCGCTGGACTCGCTGCGGCTGTACCTGCGCTCGATCGGCCGCGTGCCGCTGCTGACGGCCGATCTCGAGATCGCCCTCGCCAAGCGCATCGAGCGCGGCGACATGGACGCAAAGCAGCACATGGTCGAGGCCAACCTGCGGCTCGTGGTCTCGATCGCGAAGGGCTACCTCGGTCGCGGGCTGACGTTCCTGGACCTCATCCAGGAGGGCTCGCTGGGGCTGATCCGCGCCGTCGAGAAGTTCGACTACCGGCGCGGCTACAAGTTCTCCACGTACGCGACGTGGTGGATCCGCCAGGCCGTGACGCGGGCGATCGCCGACAAGGGGCGGACGATCCGCATCCCCGTGCACATGGTCGAGAAGCTCAACAAGGTCGTCCAGGTCGAGCGCCAGCTCGTCCAGTCGCTGGGGCGCGAGCCGACGCCGGAGGAGATCGCGGCGAGCCTGGACTGCGAGCCGCGCGAGGTGCGCGACATCCTGCGGATGTCCCAGCAGCCGATCTCGCTCGAGCGGCCGGTCGGCGAGGAGGAGGAGTCCGAGCTCGGCGACTTCGTAGAGGACGAGACGGCGGAGTCCCCGTTTGAGCTGGCCTCGGAGAACCTGCGCCGCGAGAACGTGCGGCGGGCGCTGGCGGCGCTGCCCCAGCGCGAGCGCGAGGTCATCGAGATGCGCTTCGGTCTGACGGGCGGGCGGCCGCGGACGCTCGAGGAGGTCGGCCGCGCGTTCAACGTGACGCGCGAGCGGATTCGCCAGATCGAGAACCACACGCTGAAGAAGCTCGAGTCGCTGCCCGAGGCCCAGAAGCTGCGCGACGCGTCCTGAGCCGCGGCCGGGCGGGGAGTCGGGAGCGGACGGGGGGCGCGCGGCCGGTCGCGCCGCCGGCGGCGCGCGAGCGCGAGCAGGGGGAAGCGCCGCGGCGGTGATGCCGGGGG
>DASZOA010000074.1:0-7513 GCA_035551055.1 Solirubrobacteraceae bacterium | reverse complement strand
TTGGGCGAGTAGGGCACGCGGACGATCCGCCCGCCGAAGTCGCCGCGCGCCCAGCCGTTGTCGCGGCCGCGGTTGTCGGGGTCCGAGCGGTAGCGCCAGCGCCCGAGCGTCACGATCGCGCTGCCGGCGGGGCCGTCGCCGGTGCGCACCAGCGCGGCCTCCGCTGCGCTGCGCGCGCCGCCGGACCCGCCGCGGGGGGCCGGGTCCTCGCCGCCCAGCGCGACCGCGAGGGCGGCCGCGCAGGCGACGACGACGAGCAGCGCGGCTGGAAGCAAGCGGCGGAGCATCGCTGGTGCACCGCGAGACTAGGCGATCGGTCGCGCGCGATCGCCACCCCGCGCCCAGCGGCGCGCGTGCTCTGGATCGCTGCCGCCCGGCCCGACGCGCGTCTCAGGAATCGAGGTCGCGATCCCTGCGGCCCCAGCGGCCGCCGCGGACCTGCTCGTCGGCCTCCTTCTCGCCACGGGCGCCGACGATCGCCACGATGACGAGGCCGATCACGAGCGCCGGCATGACGATGAGGAACGTGAAGACGAGGCCGAAGGTGTCCGACCAGATGCTGGCGACGATGGCGGAGAGCACGCGCCCGCCAGGATACTCACGGCGGTGGCCTGCGAACTTCCCGCGTGGAGCGACGGAGCGGTCGCGATCCTGTCGACGACGGGCGACGACGGCGCGGCGCACGCGATCCCGCTGTCGACGTGCGTTCGTGCGGGACCGCGGCGCGTCGTGTTCGCGCTCGCCCGGCGGCGCGGCTCGCTGGCGCGCCTGCGCGCACAGCCGCGCGTCGCGCTGACGCTGCTCGCCGCCGGCGACGTGGCGGTCACGGCGCACGGGCGCGCCGCCGTCGTCTCCGAGACGCTGCCCGGGGTGTCGGAGTCGGTCGCGGCGGTCGCGCTCGATGTCGAGCGGATCGCCGACCACGGCGGGCCGCACTTCGAGATCCTCGCCGGCGTGCGCTGGCGCTGGACCGACGCGCGCGCGCAGGAGCGCGACGCCGCCGTTCGCGCGGCGCTCAGCGCGCTGGCGGCGCCACCGACGCCGTGATCCAGTCCAGGTAGTCGCGCGATCCGCCGGCAACGTCGAGCGCCACGAGCTCGAACGTCTCGTACGGGTGCAGCTCGGCCAGCGCGTCGCTCAGCGCGTCCAACGCGTTGCGCGTGGTCTTGACGACGAGCAGCGCCTCCTCGTCGTGCTCGACGGCGCCCTTCCAGCGGTAGACGGACTGCACCGCGGGCAGGACGTTGACGCAGGCGACGAGCTCGCGCTCGACGAGCGCGTCGGCGATCGGCCGCGCGCGCTCGGGCGGCGCCGTGACGAGGCACACGACGGAGTCCATGCCCGGTCGAGACTAGCGGCGATCACGACCAGAACGCGTCGAGCTCGGCCTGCCGGTCGTTGAACTCCCGCATCCTGGTGGCCTTGCCGTCGGCGAAGCTCCAGACCTGGACGGTGTCGAAGGTTCCCCGCCGGCCGTCGCGCTCGCCGTCGAGCGTGCACAGCGCCACGACCGTCCCGTCGCCGTTGTCGAAGATCTCGTGGGCGCTGACCGAGAACGTTCCCCCGGACAGCTCCATGAGCCGCTCGAAGAACCGCACGACCTCCTCCTTGCCGGAGTGATCGCCCGAGACCAGGTTGCTGCCGGGGATGTGCAGCGTGATGTCGTCGGCGAAGACGTCGAGCACGGCGGGCACGTCGCCCTTGGCGAAATCGTCGTATCCCTGGCGGAGGATCTCCGCGTCTGATCGAGCCATGGTTGCTCCTTGCGCTGTCGCGCGGTCGTACTGCTTGCACCGGTCACGTTGCTGCTCGGCCTGACGCCAGTCCTCGATCGCCGACGCCAGCTCGATCCAGCCGCTGAACGACCACCGCCAGCCGTCACCCGCGAGCAGCCTGCCGGCCGGCGGATCGCTCCGGCCGCGACGGCGAAGCTCGAGCTCGAGCGTCGCCCGCGCCGTTGGCATCCGGTCGTCCATCTGCGCGATGATCGCGGCATGTCCCGAGGCGCGAAACCGGGGACGACCGAAGAGTTGACCGAAGGACTTGGCGGCGTCGCAGACGCTGGGGCGCCGGCGCTCCTGCTCGAGCGCGAGGCCGAGCTCGCCGCGCTCGGCGCGCTGCTGAGCGGGGCCCGCGCCGGACGCGGACGGGTCGTCTTGATCGAGGGCCCCGCCGGCATCGGCAAGACCCGGCTGCTCGGCGAGACCCGCGAGCACGCCGGGCGGCAGGGGCTCGGCGTGCTGGGGGCACGCGGCGGAGAGCTCGAGCGCGACTACGCGTTCGGCGTCGTCCGCCAGCTGCTGGAGGCGTCGGTCGCGCGGGCGTCCGCGGCGCAGCGCCGCGAGCTGCTGGCCGGCGCCGCGGCGCTGGCCGAGTCCGTCCTGTGCGCGCCGGCGGCCGCCTCGCCCGCCGGCGCCGGCGCCGCGCAGTCGATCCTCCACGGCCTGTACTGGGTCGTGGCCAACCTCGCCGAACGCCGCCCGCTGCTGCTGGCGGTCGACGATCTGCACTGGGCCGACGGTCCCTCGCTGCGCTTTCTGCTGTACCTGGCGCGCCGGCTGCGCGACCTGCCGGTCGCGCTCGTGCTCGCGCTGCGCACCGGCGAGCCCAGCGGCGATGCGGAGCTGCTGCGGGCGCTGCGCCTCGAGGCGCATCCGCCGGTGCTCGAGCCCAAGCCGCTGAGCCCCAGGGGGACCGGGGCCCTGACGGCGGCGCTGCTCGGCCGCGAGGCGGCCGAGGGGCTCGCGGCCGCCTGCCACGAGGCGACCCGCGGCAACCTGTTCCTGCTCATGGAGCTGCTGCACCAGCTGGGCACCGGCTCGGGAGGCGCCGATCCCGCCGCCGTCTCCCGGCTGGCATCGGAGCGCATCGCCGCCGCCATCCTCCTGCGGATCGGCCGCCTGGACCGATCGGCGCCGGCGCTCGTGCGGGCGGCGTCGGTCCTCGGGGAGGGCGCGACCCTCGACCTCGTCGCCGCGCTGGCTGGGCTGGACCGCCTCACGGCCGCGGGACTGGCCGACGCGCTGGCGCGCGCGGAGATCCTCGAGCCGAGCGCGCCATCCGCACCGCTGCGCTTCGTGCACCCGCTCGTGCGCACGGCGGTCTACGAGGACATGCCGCGCCGGAAGCGGCTGCGGCTGCACGCGCGAGCGGCACAGCTGCTGTCACAGGACCCGGACGGCGTCGACGCCGCCGCGGTGCACCTGCTGCGGACCGAGCCCTCGGGCGACGAGGCCGCCGTCGAGCTGCTGCGGCAGGCGGCGCGCGCGGCGATCGGCTACGGAGCGCCCGACGCCGCGGTCGAGCTGCTCCGGCGCGCCGAGCGCGAGCCGCCGCCCGAGGCCGCCCGCCCCGGGCTCCTGCTCGAGCTCGGCAGCGCCGCCTGGCGTGCCGGTGAGCCCGACGGCGTGGCGCTGCTGCGCGAGGCGTTCGCGACGGCGGTCGGGCAACCGGCTCGTGCCCGGGCCGGGCTCGAGCTCGCTCTCGCGCTGGGCGTCTCCCGCGGCGAGTCGACCGACGCGATCCCGGTCCTCGAGCGCGCGCGCGACGGCCTGCGCGACGAGGAGCTGCGCACGATCATCGACGCCCGGCTGGTCATGTTCGCCGTCTGCGTCCCGGTGGCGCGAGCGCGGTTGTCGGCCCACCGGCGGCGCACGCGCGCCGCCGTCGAGCGCTCGGGCTCCGAGGCAGGGCTCCTGCTGCGCTCGGTGGTCGCCGCCGACCTGGCGCTCGACGGCGCCGCAGCGGAGGCCGTCCGCCTCGCCGAGGAGGCGCTCGTCGACGGGCGGGTCATGCGCCGCGACATCGCGCACGAGTCGGACTTCGCCATGGCCGCGGTGTGGGTGCTGATCGGGACAGGGCGGCTGCGGGCCGCCGCACGCCAGCTCGACGACGGCATCGCGTACGCCCGCGCGCGCGGATCGCCGTTCGCGGTCGCGCGGGTCGCGTGCTTCCGTGCGCTCGTGCTGTGGCGGCTGGGCGAGCTGCGCGGCGCGGAGTCCGACGCCGACGTCGCCCTGCCGGTCGCGGCCGCCTGGGGGATCCCGCACGCGCTGTCGGCGGCCGTGCTCGCCGCGGTGTGCCTCGAGCGCGGCGATCCGGCCGGGGCGCGGACGGCGCTGCGGACGGTCGACCCCGACCCGGCCGTCCTGGAGGTCGTGCCGAGCCAGGTCGTCCGCGAGGTCCGCGCCGCGCTGGCGCTGGCCGAAGGGGAGCCGCGCGCGGCCCTTGTCGAGCTGGCGGCGTACGCGCGCTGGGAGCAGGAGGCGGGGATCGGGGGCGGGATGGCGCCCGTCGCCTGGCGCTCGGCGGCGGCGCTGGCCCACCTGGCGCTTGGAGAGGTCGACGAGGCGCGCGCGCTGGCGGCGGGCGAGCTCGAGCTCGCGCGTCGGCTCGGCGCCGCACCGCGGCTCGGGGCGGCCCTGCGGGTCCTCGGCCTCGCGACGGGCGGCAGCGACGGCGGTGCGCTGCTGGAGGAGGCGGTCCGGTTGCTCGAGGGCTCGGACGCGCGACTGGACCACGCGCGCGCGCTCGTGGACCTCGGCGCGCTGCTGCGTCGCACCGGTCGCCGCACGACCGGCACCGAGCGGCTGCGCGCCGGGATGGAGCTCGCCCACCGCTGCGGAGCGACCGCGCTGGCCGACACCGCCGCCGACGAGCTGCGGCGGGCCGGCGCTCGCCCCAGGCGGATCGCCGTCAGCGGGCGCGACGCGCTGACGCCGAGCGAGCGCCGCGTGACCGACCTGGCGCTGCAGGGCATGAGCAACAAGCAGATCGCGCAGGCCCTGTTCGTGACCCTGCGGACCGTCGAGATGCACCTCTCCAACAGCTACCGCAAGCTCGGCGTGCCGGGACGCGACCAGCTGGGAGCGGCGCTCGCGCCGGAGTGACCCGACGATCCGCCGCAGCGCGACGCGCCGCCCGCCTCAGCGCCGATCGCCGCGGCGCCCGCAGACGAACACGAGCGGCACCTTCCAGGCGGGGTCGGAGAGGACGTCGACGTCGTCGTAGCCCGCGCGGCCGAGCAGCTCCGCCAGCTCGTGGGGCGTCCGCGGCGCACCGCCCTGGCGCACGGTGCGCAGGTCGGCCAGCGCCGCGGCCAGCGGATCGGGCGGGCGAAGGTACAGTCCGCAGATCGCCCAACCGCCGGGCCGCAGCGCGGCGTGTACGCGCTCGACCACCCGCTCGAGCACCGCGTCGGAGAGGAAGAACGCGGGCAGCCATGCCAGCTCGTGCTCGGCGACGTCGTCGAGCTCCTCGCCCGCCGTCGAGCGCAGGTCGATGCGGTCGGAGAGCCCGGCCGCGGCGACGCGCTCGCGCGCCAGCGAGAGGGCGGGCTCCCACGGATCGAGGCCCACGACCCGCAGCGAAGGCCACTGCCGGCACATCGCGATCGCCAGCGCGCCGACGCCCGTTCCGACGTCGAGGAACGAGGCGCCCGGCGCGTCGAGGCGCTCTGCGAGGTCGCCGCCCAGCGCCGGCACGACGATCTGCCGCAGGACGGGTGAGAGCCCGGCGCTCCAGTCGCCCTGCGCCGTGAGGATCCGCGGCTCCTCGCACGTCCAGCCGATGCGGCCCGGATGGGCGACGTGATCGGCGGCCTGGGCGAGGACGCTCTCGACGAGACCGAGCAGGCTGACCACCTCCTCCTCCTCGAGCGCGTCGATCGCGTCGCGTACGTCGAGCGCGTCGAGCACGGCGTTGAGCCGCCGCGCGAGCTCGGGCTCGGGGATGCCGCCCCCGCGCGAGCGCAGGGCGGCGCCCACCGCCGCGAGCGCCTCGGCGGCGCCGAGCAGCGGAACGACGACCGCCAGCACGCGATCCCGGCCCATCGGCCGGCACAGCGTATCCCCGCCCTGCGGGGCGGCGCACCCCGCGCGATCGGCCGCCGGTCAGGCCTCGGCGATCTGCTCGCGCGGCGTCGCGGTCCCGAGGATCGCGTCCTCGTCCTCGCTCGCGAAGACGTGCAGGCCGAGGCGCGCGGAGATCTCCCTGCAGACGCTGACGCCCCGCACGCTGTTGCCGTAGGCGTCGAGACCCGGCGAGTAGACGCCGATGCCCATCTTGCCCGGCACGACCGCGAGGATCCCTCCGCCGACGCCGCTCTTGGCGGGGACGCCGATCTCGTAGGCCCACTGCCCGGCGGCGTCGTACATGCCGCACGTGTACATCACGCTCAGCAGGTCGCGCACGAGGTTGGGCGCCAGCGCGCGCCGGCCGGTGATCGGGTTGATGCAGCCGTTGGCCAGCGTGGCTGCCATGACGGCGAGTTGCGCGCAGGTCACGTGAACCGAGCACTGGCGCAGGTACAGGGCGAGGAGCTCCTCGACGTCGCCGGCCAGCATGCCGTCGGCCCGCATGAGGTACGCCGTGGCGCGATTGCGGTCTGCGGTACGCAACTCGCACGCGAACGTGTCCTCGTCGACCTCGAGGCTCTCGTCGCCGGCGCAGCTGCGTAGGACCTCGAGGATCCGCTCGAGCTTGCCCGCGACGTGCGGCGCGCGTACGAGGGCGCTGGTCACGAGCGCGCCGGCGTTGACCATCGGGTTGTGCGGGCGCCCGTGGCGCTCGTCGAAGGTGATCGAGTTGAACGCGTCGCCGCTCGGCTCCACCCCCACCCGCGCCAGGACGTCCTCGCGGCGGTGGTCGTTCAGCGCCAGCGCGTAGGCGAACACCTTCGAGATCGAGTGCAGCGCGAACGGCCACCCCGAGTCGCCGGCCTCGTGGAGCTGCCCGTCGACGGTCGCCAGGCAGATCGCGAACCGGTCGCGCTCGGCGCCCGCGTCGCGCGGCGGGTAGTAGCCTCGCCCGGACTCGTAGTAGCGAACGAGCTGCGCCTCGTCGACCGCCAGGTGGCGGCGGTAGAGCTCCTGCAAGCGCTCGGTGACCTGCGCGCGCAGCTGAGGCCTGGACATGAACGAACGGTATCCCGGTCGGCCGCGCTGCTAACCGCGCCGCTCGTGCCACAGGCCGTCGCCGCGCGCGGCGGCGACGCCGCGCCCGGCCCCCCGGTCAGCGGGTGACCGCGTGGCCTCCGCGAGTGCGGTCGGTGACCAGGTCGAACAGGAACAGGAACAGGAACGCTCCGCCGATCGCGATCAGCCACGTGCCGAGGCTGAAGAAGCTGCCAGCGCGCCGAGGCCCACCGCGGATGCGATCTCCTTGAGGTCCGTGTTGCTCGAGGGATGCCCGCCAGGCTGACTCGGAGCGTGGGGTTTGGAACCCATCGCGACCGGCGGTGGGCGTGGCTCGGGCGCTACGGCTCGATGAGACCGCGCCGGATCGCGTACCGCGTGAGCTCCACCCGGTCGTGCATCCCGAGCTTCGCGAGGATCTTCGCGCGGTGGCGAGCCACAGTCTTCGGGCTGATCACGAGCACCTGACCGATCTGCTGGTTGCCGTATCCCTCGGCAATCAGCTTGAGCACCTCGAGCTCGCGATCCGTAAGGGCGTGCGGGGGCCGCTCCTCTCCGCGTCGCAGCGCCTCGAGATAGGTTGCGGCGAGGTCTCGGAG
>DASZOA010000073.1:0-2280 GCA_035551055.1 Solirubrobacteraceae bacterium | reverse complement strand
GAGCGGCTGCGCGACCGCGCCGCCGAGGGCGCCTTCGAGGTGCTGCTCTGCCATGCCCCGGACCGCCTGGCGCGCCGCTACGCCTACCAGGTGCTGGTGCTCGAGGAGCTGCAGCGCGCCGGCGTGGAGGCCTGCTTCGCCAAGGAGGGCGAGCGCTCGGGCTCTCCGGAGGATGAGCTGCTGCGCCAGTTTCAGGGGATGATCGCCGAGTACGAGCGCGCGCAGATCGCCGAGCGCACCCGCCGCGGCAAGGCCCACCGCGCCCGGCACGGATCCCAGGCGGTCCTGTCGGGCGCTCCCTACGGCTACCGCTACGTCAAGAAGACCGAGCTCGCCGACGCTTACTACGAGATCGAGCCCGCCGAGGCGGAGGTGGTGCGCGAGATCTTCGGCGCCTACGCCGAGGGGGAGTCGATCGCCGACATCGCCCGCGCGTTGAGCGAGCGCGGCGTCCCGACGCGCACCGGCAAGGCGGTCTGGGACCGCTCGACGGTGTGGGGCATGCTGCGCAACCCCGCCTACCGCGGGCAGGCCGCCTTCGGCAAGACCGCCACCAGCGGCCAGCGCGGCAAGCCGACCCGGCCCACCCGGGCGCGCGGCGAGCGCCACGGCCGCCGACCCGTCCGCCACGATCGACCGGCCGAGCAGTGGACGCTCGTGCCGGTGCCGGCGCTCGTCTGCGCCGAGCAGTTCGCCCTCGCTCAGCAGCGGCTGGCCGACAACAAGCGCTTCGCCGCGCGCAGCACCAAGGAGCCCACGCTCTTGCAGGGCATGCTGGTCTGCCGCGACTGCGGCTACGCGTGCTACCGCACCTCGACGCGCACGAGCAAACGCAAGCTCTACTACTACCGCTGCATCGGCTCGGACAACTACCGTCACGCCGGCGGGCGCGTGTGCACCGCCCGCCCGATCCGCGCCGATGAGCTCGACGGACTCGTCTGGGGCCAGGTCAGCGGTCTGCTCGCCGACCCCGCGCTCGTGCGCGGCGAGATCGATCGCCGGCTGCAGACGGCGCGTCGCGAGCACCCAGCCGCCCAGCGCCGCGAGGGTCTGGAGCGCGAGCTGCGGCGCGTCCGCGTGGCCACCGATCGCCTGATCGAGGCCTACCAGGAGCAGCTCGTCTCGCTCGACGAGCTGCGCGCCCGCGCGCCCGAGCTGCGCAAGCGCGAGGCCACGCTCGCCGCCCAGCTCGACGCGCTCGAGGCCGAGCTGCACGACGCCGAGACCTACCTCAAGCTCGCCGAGGGCCTCGAGGGCTTCCTCACCCGACTGGCCGATCGAGCCGCCACCGTCGACGTCCATGAGCGCCAGCGCGTCCTGCGCCTCATCGTCCGCGAGGTCCTCATCGGCAGCGACGGCGACATCACCATCCGCCATTCGCTCCCCACCCCCACGGGCGCCGGAGGAGCGGGTTGCCAACTGCGTGGGAGCAGTCATCTCGCCCTTGCTCGCGAACGTCTACCTCGACCGGCTCGACCGGCAGTGGCCGACGCGCGGCTGCGGCACGCTCGTGCGCTACGCCGACGACCTGGTGGTGATGTGTGGCTCCGAGCCGAACGCCTCGCGCGCCCTCGCGGCGCTACGGGCGCTCCTGGCCGAACTCGGGCTTCGCCCGCAGGAGGCCAAGACGCGGATCGTCCACCTGCGGGAGGGAGGCGAGGGCTTTGACTTCCTCGGCTTCCACCACCGCTACGTGCGCGGCCGCACCCCGCGCTCGCGCCATCTCACCTTCCTCGCTCGCTGGCCTTCACGGCAGGCGATGCAGCACGCTCGCGATCGAATCCATGAGCTGACCGATCGCCGGCGGCTGCTGGTCCCAGTCGAGGAGGTCGTGCAGGACGTCAACCGCTTCCTGCGCGGCTGGGCGGGCTACTTCCGTCACGGGAACTCAGCCCGCCACTTCGTCGTGATGAGGACCTACGCGACCGACCGGCTCGCGCTCTTTGTGGCCAAACGCCACCGGCGGGCGCGGTCCTACGGCTGGCGCGCGGTCGTCTACCGCTCGCCGGACCGCTACGGCCTCATCAACCTCAACGGGAGCGTCGTCGCGCCACGACCCCACCGGCCGTGGCGGGTAAAAGCCGAATGCCGGCGGTGAAGGACGTCGGTGAGCGGGGTGCGGGAGAACCGCGTGCCCGGTTCGATGAGGCGGCGGGAGGAATCCGGTGCCACTGGCCTTCGCGCCCCACGGTGCTGGCGCCTCCCGCCGACCCTACCGTGACCCGAGGGCAAATTAGATGCCTACTCAACATCGGGTCAGTCCCCGCCGCAGGCGGCTTT
>DASZOA010000072.1:0-1995 GCA_035551055.1 Solirubrobacteraceae bacterium | reverse complement strand
CGGGTCTTCGACGTCGACCCCGAGACCGGCCACTACCGGCGCTTCTTCGACATCGACGACCTCGCCGGCGTGCGCGTCGAGGACCCCGAGGTCTTCGAGCTGACGCACGCCAAGGTGCTGTCGCTGCTCGACGACGGCGTCATCGACGGCCTGCGCATCGACCACCCCGACGGGCTCGCCGACCCGGCCGGCTACCTCGAGCGGCTGGCCGCCGCGGGCGCCTCGCGCGTGTGGGTCGAGAAGATCCTGCATCCGGGCGAGCGGCTGCGCGACTGGCCGGTGTCGGGAACCGTCGGCTATGAGTTCCTCAACGACGTGCAGGGGCTGTTCGTCGACCCGGCGGGCGAGCAGCCGCTGACCGAGCTGCTCGTCGAGCTGACCGGCGACCGGCGGTCGTTCGCCGAGGTCGCGCTCGAGGCCCAGCTCGAGCAGGCGACGGGCACCTTCTCGCGCGAGGTGCAGCGGCTGCGCCGGATCCACGATCCGGGCGAGCTCGAGCAGGCGCTCGCGCGGCTGCCGGTCTACCGGACGTACGTGCACGGCGGCGAGTTCCATCCCGACGATCGCCGCGCGCTTCAGGCCGCCGGCCGGCCCGACCTGTTCGACGGCGCGCCGGAGGAGTTCGTCTCGCGCTTTCAGCAGACGTCGCCGCCGGTGACCGCGAAGGGGATCGAGGACACCGCGTTCTACCGCTACGTGCGGCTGCTGGCGCTCAACGACGTCGGCGGCGACCCGGACCGCTGGGGGATCTCGGTCGCCGAGTTCCACGCCGCCAACCTCGAGCGCGCGCGGCGGTTTCCCGAGGGGCTGCTCATCACGCAGACGCACGACACGAAGCGCTCGGGCGATGCGCGGGCGCGGATCGGGGCGCTGAGCGCGATGGCCGACGGGTGGGCGACGTGCGTGCGGCGCTGGTATGAGCTGACCGACCCGCTCGTCGAGGACGGCGCCCCCGACGGCCAGGAGCGCTACATGATCTTCCAGACGCTCGCCGGGGTGTGGCCGATCGGCGCCGAGCGGCTCGAGGGCTACGTGGAGAAGGCGCTGCGCGAGGCCAAGCGCAACACGAACTGGGTCGACCAGAACCACGACTGGGAGGAGCGCGTCAAGCGCTTCGCCGTCGCGCTGCTGACCTACGAGCCGTTTCTGGAGTCCTTCGAGCCGTTCGCGGCGGAGGTCGCGCAGGCCGGCGAGCGCGCGGCGCTCGGCCAGCTGCTGCTGAAGCTCACGGTGCCCGGGGTCCCCGACGTCTACCAGGGCGACGAGTTGATCGACCTGTCGCTCGTCGATCCCGACAACCGCCGGCCGGTGGACTGGGACGCGCGGCGCGAGGCGCTGGCGGGCCTGCAGCGCGGCCACGCCCCAACGCGGCAGACGATGAAGCTGCATCTGATCCGCCGCGCGCTCGACCTGCGCGCGCGACGGCCCGCGGCCTTCGGTCGGGGCGGTGGCTACACGCCGGTCGCCGCGGGCCCGGACGTGTGCGCGTTCCAGCGCGGGGACGGCGAGGTGCTGGTGGTCGTGGCCGTGCGCGCGACGAGCGCGGCCGCGTCGCTCGACGCGCCGGGCGGCCGCTACCGCGACGTGCTCGGCGATACCGAGCACGTCCTGGGCGGGCCGGTCGCCGTCGATCGGATCGTCGACGCGCACGGTCTGGCGCTGCTCGAGCGGGCATGAGCCCCGCCTACCGCATCCGTCCCGCAACGCCCGCCGACGCCGAGGCGATCGGCGCCGTGCTGCTCGCCGCCGGTCTCGACGCGTGGGCGGGGTTTCTCGGGGCCGAGCGGATCGAGGCGGCCAACCGCGGCCGCACGCACCCGGCCGACCTGGGCGCCGTCGACGATCACGGCGTCTTCGCCTTCGTCGCCTGGGCTGCGGCGACCGGCGACATCCACCGCCTGTTCACCCATCCCCGTGCCCAGGGGAGAGGACCCGCGCGCGTGGGCGAGTGGCATGGCGCCCGGCTCGTCGAGCCTCGCTACGTCAAGCCTCTCC
>DASZOA010000071.1:0-4510 GCA_035551055.1 Solirubrobacteraceae bacterium | reverse complement strand
CGGCGCGCCCGCCAGCGCACGGCTCGCGAGGTCACGCGGGCGCATGCGCCGCGGTGTGCGCTGGGGCAACTCGAACAGCTGGTCGCCGCCGAGCCCGGTCAGCAGCGAGCCCCCGCGCGCCCGCTCGAGCAGCGGCAGGTGGAAATGGACGTTGAACGGCCACAGCAGCCCGTGCGCGCGCAGCATCCGCCGGGCATAGGGCCCGACCGCGTCGAGCTCGTCGGTGAACTCCAGCCGCTCCCAGTCGCTGAGGCCGAGGTGCGCGACGACCTGCTCCTGCCAGTCGGTCTCGTCCGTCTCGGGAGCGTCGGGGAAGCGGTTCGTCGCCGGGATCGGCGGCGGCAGCCGCTCGCGACGCGCGACGCGCGCCGCCGCCGCCAGCACGAGCGACGAGTCGCGCCCGCCCGAGAAGCTCACGACGCACGGCGGCCGCCGCAGCGCCGCCAGCACGGCATCCTCGAGAGCGCGCTGGGGCGTCGCCGTGGGAGCGGGCAGCGCCGCCGGACGCGGGCGCGGATCGAAGACGATGCCGCACGCGACGTCCAGCGGCGACAGCGCCGGCGCGACCGCCGCCGTCACGGTCGCACGCGGCGCAGCTCGCGGAACGTCCCGGCGTTGGCGACCGGATCGCCGTCGAGCCAGGCGTGGGCGCCGAAGTCCTCGCCGGGGGCGGTGACGCCGATCACGACGTCGCGCCGATCGCCGCAGGCGGCCAGCCAGCGCTGCGCGACGAGCGCGCCCTCCAGGCAGCTGTGCGGGCGGCGGCGCAGGAGCGCCCGGACGCCGCGGACCGCGTGCGGCGGCAGCCGCGGCGGCCGCGGCAGCGCCACGTCGTCGAGCGTCCGGCGCGGCAGCTGGCGCCGGGCGCGGTGCAGCGCGCGCTGCGCCCACCAGGCGGCGCGCAGCGTCGCGAGGTCGGGCGGTCGTCTCACGACTCCGCGAGCAGGTCGCGAGCGCGCAGCTCGGCGAGGAAGGCGTCGGTGTCGCGGGCCGCGCGCTCGTCGTCGATCCCGTAGCGGGCCACGAGCGCGTCGATGAGCTGACGGCGCGTGACCCCCTGCTGGAGCGCCGCCCAGAGGACCGTCCCACTGGGGTTCGTCGCGATGTACGTCGACTGCTCGGCGTCGAGCATCACGACCTCGTCGTCGATGACGCGCCAGTCCAGCGCGCTGGCGCGCAGGCCGAGCTTGTTCGTCATACGTGGCTCCTTGGTTCGCTGATCGCAGGCGGGTCTCGGTAGTCGGTCGGTCCGCCGAGATGGCGGTCCTCCGGCGGAAGGCGCGCGAAGTGCTCGGAATGGCGCAGGCCGGCGTTGGCGAACGCGCGCCGCAGGCGGAAGAGCTTGCGCGCCCACGTCTCGCCGCCCATCGGCCGCGCGCGCCGCGCGAGCATCCGCGCGCTGGCGTGAGCGGCGCGCGGCGGCGACGCGCCCCACAGCGGGCTGGCGAGCTGCTCGACGTGATGCTCGAGCAGCATGCGCTCCCGCGCCGCGCGCAGGTGCCGCGCCCACAGCCGCATCGCCGCCGACGGCGGGCGCGTGCCGAGCAGCAGCGCGTCGATCGCCGACCGCGTCGTGCGCCACATCCGCGCGCAGCCCCAGCGCCGGGCGAGCGCGTCGAGCTCGCGCTCGTCGGCCTCGCGTGCGAGCAGCGCGACGTCGACGAGCTGGCCGATGCAGGCCAGCGGCGCATGCGCCCAGGAGTGCGCGGCGACCACGAGCGTGTGCTGCGCCGGTGCGAGCGTGGCGACGCCGCCCGCGCAGCGTGCGGGCACCGCGCAGGCCAGCAGCTCGGCGGCGGGCGGCGCCGGCAGGAGCTCGGGCCAGTGCGCCGCCGAGTGCAGCTCGACGCCGATCGGCAGGCCCGGCCAGGTCAGCGGCCACCCGTGGTGCAGCTCGACCTCCGGCCAGCGGCCGGCGAGCGCGAAGCCGGCGTCCAGCAGGGCACGCTGGGCGGCGGGCGCGTCGTCGACGAGCAGGTCGACGTCCCAGAACGGGCGCAGCGCCGGATCCGGGTAGCGCGCCGCGATCTCCGGCCCCTTCATGAGCACGAGCGGCCCGTCGTAGGCGGCGCGCGCGCGCGCCAGGACGACCGGCGCCGCGAGCGCGGCGACCGCCGCCAGGCGCTCGGCGTCGCGCAGCTGCGCGGGCGGCCGGTCTCCGCGCCGGCGCAGCCGGTGCGCGGCGACGAGCTCGAGGCGGTGCGCGCGCAGGTCGGCCGGGCCCGGCGCGCGCTCGGCGAGCTCCTCCGCGCGGCTCCAGATTCGATCGAGCTCGTCCATGCTCGTTCTAGTACAGCCCCAGCGTCCCGAGCCGGCGTTCGCGCCGCAGCGCGACCCTGAAGGCCGCGACGCCGATCGCCAGCGCCACGGCGGAGAGCGGCACGAGCAGGACGACGGCGGGGCCGACGTCCGTCCAGCCGGTGCCGCCGAGCAGCGCCTCGCGGACCCCGTCCAGCGTGATGGCGATCGGGTTGCCGGCGGTGATCCAGCTCAGCCAGCCCGGCAGCAGCTCGACCGGGAAGAACGCGCCGGAGGCGAGGCCGAGCAGCGTCGCGATCGCCGTCGCGCCGCTCGCCCCGCGGCGGAAGGTGAGGATCGTGGCGGCGCTGACGAGCCCCAGCCCCCAGACGAACGGCACGAAGGCGAGCACGAGGACCGCTGCCGGCAGGATGCCGCCGGCATGGAAGTCGAGCCCGAAGCCGACCGCGATCGCCAGCAGGAACAGCGCCGCGCGGACCGGAACCCAGAGGAACTCGAAGGCCGCGGAGCCGATCTGGACCGTCGCCGTCCGCGTCGGGGTCGTCAGCAGCGACTCCAGCGTCCCGATGACCTGCTCCTGGCGGAGCGCGGTGGCGACCCGCTCCAGCAGCAGCGTGATCACGAGGGTCAGCACGAGCCCGATCGCGACGAACTCCATGTACGTCGTCTGCGAGCCCCCGTACTCGGGCAGCCGGGCGGGGTCGACGAGCTGCCCGATGATCGAGAAGACGAACGCCTGCGCGGCCATGCTGACGACGTCGGTGAAGAACGCCAGCCGGTAGCTCCAGGCGATGAGCAGGTCGCGGCGGACGAACGCGCCGATCTTGCCGGCCTCGACGAGTGCCGCCGTCATCCCACGCGCTCTTCGTCCTCGGCCGCCAGAGCGCGGAACGCCTCCTCGACCTCCGAGCGCTCCTGGCGGCAGGAGAGCACGTCGTAGCCGGCGGCGGCGAGCGCCGCGATCGCGCGCCCGAGCGTCGTGTCGTCGCGCGGGGCCAGCAGGAAGTGCTCGCCTCCGCCGCCGTCGGCGGCCGGTGCGACGGTCGCGCCGGGGCCGAGCGCGCGCTGCAGCGCCGCGGTCGCGGGCGGCACGCCCGGCTGCCCGTTGCGCACGCGCACGACATACCGCGGGGAGGCGTCGCCGCGCGCGATGAGCTGCGGCACCGAGCCCGCGAAGCGGACCTCGCCGCGATGCAGGAACGTCACCGCGTCGGCGAAGCCGCGGATCTCGTCGATGCGCTGCGTCGTCCACAGGACCGCGGCGCCGCGCGCCGCGAGGTCGGACGTCAGCGCGCGGATCCGGTCCGCCCCCTCCGGGTCGAGATCGTGGGGCGCCTCGTCGACGAGCAGCAGCGCCGGATCGTCGAGCAGCGCGCGCGCGAACGACAGCCGCTTCTGCATCCCGTGGGAGTAGCGCCCGACGGCGCGGCGCCCGGCGTCGGCGAGCCCGACGAGATCGAGCAGCTCGAGCGCTCGGCGACGCGCCGCCGCACGCCGCATCCCGTGCATGCGGGCGAAGAAGACGAGGTTCTCGAGACCGGAGATCCGCAGGTAGAACGTGCGGTCGCCGGACGGCACGAGGCCCGGCCGGGCGGCGGCGTCGACGGTCCCGCTCGTCGCGTCGGCGAGGCCGGAGAGGATCCTGAGCAGCGTCGTCTTGCCGGCGCCGTTGGGGCCGAGCAGGGCGTGGATCTCGCCCGGCGCGACGCGCAGCCAGACGTCGCGCAGCACCTCGCGATCGCCGAAGCGCCGCGACAGGCCCCGCACCTCGATGGCGCCAGCTCTCGTCTCCGCGTCGAGCGCGTCCATGCGCAAAGAACGCCGCTGCCGGCGCGGCCCTTGCGCGGCCCGGGCGCTCAGCGGCGCAGGGCGGCCGCGAGCCCCGCGGTGAGCGCGAGGCCGAGCGCGGCGATCCCGGCGCCGGCGGCGATCGCCGTCGGGTGCTGCAGCGCGCTGACGGTCATCCCGGGGGCGGCGACGGTCACGGCGGCGGCGGCGCAGAGCAGCGCCAGCGCGACGCCCGCAACCAGGGCGGGCACCGGGATCAGCGAGGGTGCGCGGCCGCGCCGCGCCGAACGTGCCGGCGTGCGGGCCTCGAGCGCGATCAGCCCTGCGGCGCCGAGCAGCACGAAGGCGCCCGCGACGAGGTAGCCGCCCAGGACGTCGCTGGGCAGGTGGTCGCCGAGCGCGACGAGCGCGTACCCCACGGCGATCGCATAGCCCGCGCCGAGCACGGCGGCCGACGCGCGCA
>DASZOA010000070.1:0-4085 GCA_035551055.1 Solirubrobacteraceae bacterium | reverse complement strand
CACCCGCTCATGAGCCCGCTGTGCTGGGACCTCGGGCACATCGCCGCCTACGAGGATCTCTGGCTCGTGCACCGCCACGGCGGCGAGGAGCTGCTGCGCGGCGACCTCGCCGACCTCTACGACGCCTTCGAGACGCCGCGCTCGGTGCGCGGCGACATCCCGTGCCTGAGGGGCGAGGACGTCTTCGACTACCTGGCCGCGGTGCGCGAGCGCACGCTCGCCGTGCTGGCCCGTGTCGGCGCGGGGGACGGCGTGCTGTTCGAGATGGTGCTGCGACACGAGGCCCAGCACAACGAGACGATGCGCCAGACGCTGTTCCTCGCCGGCCTGCCCGGCGGCCGCCCGGCCGGCCCGCCGCATGACGCCGGCGTCGCCGAGGGCTGGGTCGACGTGCCCGCCGGCGGCTTCGAGCTCGGGGCCTCGGCGTGCACGTTCGCATTCGACAACGAGCGCCCGCGCCATCACGTCGACCTGCCCGCCTTCCGGATCGCCCGCCGGCCGGTGACCAACGCCTCCTGGGCGAACTTCTGCGAGGGCGGCGGCTACGAGCGGCGCGAGTGGTGGTCCGACGAGGGCTGGGCGTGGAAGGAGGAGTACGACATCACCCACCCCGAGGGCTGGACGGCGGACGGGCGCCCGCGCGAAGAGGCCGACCGACCCGTCACGCACGTCTCCTGGTTCGAGGCCGACGCCTTCGCCCGAGCGCACGGCGCGCGGCTCCCCACCGAAGCGGAGTGGGAGAGGGCGGCGACCTGGACCCAGGAGCCGATCGCACAGATCGGAGAGGCCTTCGAGTGGACGTCGTCGTGCTTCGGCGGCTATCCCGGCTTCACCGCCCATCCCTATCGCGAGTACTCCGAGGTCTTCTTCGGCGACCGCTACCGCGTCCTGCGCGGCTGGTCGTGGGCGACCGAGCCGCGCGTGCGCTCGAAGACCTTCCGCAACTGGGACCTCCCCGAGCGCCGGCAGATCTTCGCCGGCGTGCGACTGGCGAGGGACGTGTCGTGACGGAGCCGATCCTCGCCGGCGGCGTCGAGGTGCACGACTACCTGGGGCCCAACGACGAGCGCACGCTCGCCGAGGACGTCCTCGACGGGCTCACCCGCCCGCTGAAGGAGCTGCCGCCCAAGCACCTCTACGACGCCCGCGGCTCGGAGCTGTTCGACGCGATCTGCGAGCTGCCCGAGTACTACCAGACGCGCACCGAGCGGCTGATCCTCGAGACGCACGCCGACGAGATCGTCGAGCGAACCGGCGCCGTCGAGCTCGTCGAGCTCGGCTCGGGCTCGGCGACGAAGACGCGCGTACTGCTTGACGCGATGGCCGCGGCGGGGACGCTCGCGCGCTATGTCCCCGTCGACGTCAGCGCGACGACCGTCCACGCGGTCGCCACGATGGTCACCGAGCAGTACCCGGGCGTGTGCGTCTACGGGGTCGTCGGCGACTTCGAGCGCCATCTCGGGCACCTCCCGCCGCCCACCGGCCCGCGCCTGGTCCCGTTTCTCGGCGGCACGATCGGCAACTTCCCGCCCGGCAGCCGGCGGCGCTTCCTGCGCTCGCTCGGCGAGCTGCTGGGCCCGGACGGGCACCTGCTGCTCAGCGCCGACCTCGTCAAGGACCCGCGCGTCATCGAGGCCGCCTACGACGACGACGCCGGCGTCACCGCCCAGTTCAACCTCAACGTCCTGCACGTGCTCAACCGCGAGCTGGGCGCGAACTTCGACGTCGACGCCTTCGAGCACGTCGCGTTCTTCGATCGCGAGCGCGAGTGGATCGAGATGCGCCTGCGCGCGCTCAGACCGCAGCGCGTGCGCGTCGACGCGCTCGACCTGGAGGTCGAGTTCGCCAATCGCGAGGAGATGCGCACGGAGATCAGCGCGAAGTTCACCGAGCGGCGGCTGCGCGCCGACCTCGCCGCCGCCGGCCTCGACCTCGTCGAGCTGCTCACCGATCCCGACGAGCTGTTCGCGGTCTCGCTGGCGCGGCGCGGCTGACTCAGTACCCGCCGCCGCCTCCGCCGCCGGACTGCGGCGACGAGGACTCGCCACCGCCGCCCTCCTCGACGGTCACCGTGCCCTCCATGCCCCGCTCCCGGTGGTTGCCGACCGGGCAGTACAGCTCGTACGTGCCGGGCTCGGAGAGGTTCGCGGTCACGGTCGCCGACTCGCCGGGGGCGACGCGGTCGGTCTCCACCTCGCCGCCGGGCGTATGGATCTCCAGCGCGTGCTCCGCGTCGCCGCGGTTGACGATCCGGAACTCGTGCTCCCCGGGCGCGACCGTGACCTGCGCGGGGCTGAACGCGAACTCGGTCGCCTCCAGGCGCTTCACGCCGCCGGCTTCGCCGCCGTCGTCGCCGTCTCCGCCGCAGCCGGCGACGCCAAGTGCCGCGATCACGGTCAGCGCTGCCAGGGCGAGCCGCCCGCGCGTCGCCCGCACGGCGGCCCCGGCATGCCGCCGGCCGGCGTCGCCCCCGAGGTGCTCGAGGCCTCCCCGCAGGTGCGAAGCCACGTGATCCATCTCGGCCTCCTCCGTTTCGCTCTCGTCGGCCTGAGCGCCGATCGTACCGCCGAGGCTCGCCGACACCGCCCGGCGACCGGTCGCCCGAGCCGCGGGAACGAGGTCTACGAGCTGCGCACGATCTGCACGGCGCTGTGGAGGGCGGCCAGCCCGCCGGCGAGCAGAAAGCCGACCCCCGGTCCCGGCAGGCAGTCGAAGGACAGCGAGCAGACGCCGACGATCCGCCCGGTCTGCCACACGGCGAACGCCACCGCGGTGGCGCCGCCGGCGAACGCGGAGAACAGCACGGCCGGCCGCCACGGCGCGACGGCGGCGGCAACGGTGACGATCCCCGCCCACGCGGTCCACATGAGGGCCAGCGGCGCAGCCGACAGCAGGTTGCCGAGGACGTACGCCCAGGGCAGGGCGCTCCCGAACAGCAGCGCGATGCCCGCGAGCAGCAGCTGCACCTGGCCGCGGTAGTAAGGCCACCGACGCTTCGGGGTTTGTGAAGCAGGCACGATGGTGAGTATTGCCGCCAGCGGTCGTCGTTCGCCGAGCAGCTGGAGGGAGGTCCTGATGGCCGCCGGTTCGGGGAGGGGTGAAGAAGAGAGGCGCGAAGCGGTGAGCGCCCGGGCGGTCGACTACTGGAAGGCCAACCGGCGGCTGCAGCTCACGCTGCTGGCGGTGTGGGCGATCTTCGGCTTTCTCATCTCGATCCTGCTCGCCGATCCGCTGAACGAGATCGTGATCGGCGGCTTCCCGGTCGGGTTCTGGTTCGCCCAGCAGGGCTCGATCGTCGTGTTCGTGATCCTGATCTTCATCTACGCGATGACGATGGATCGCATCGACCACGAGTACGGCGTCCAGGAGGAGGAGCTCGGTGCGGCGCGACGGCGCCTGCAGCGCAGGATGCAGCGGCGCAGGACGGGTGAGACGCCGCTCGGGCCCGAGGAGCGCGACCGCGAGTGATGACGGTCCTCGCGCTCACTGCGATCCAGACGTGGGCGCTGATCTTCGCCGTCGTCTCGTTCGCCATCTACGTCGGAATCGCGATCTACACGCGCGTCCGGACCACGGCGGGGTTCTACGTCGCCGATCAGAACATCCCGGCGGCCGCCAACGGCGCGGCGATCGCGGCCGACTGGATGTCGGCGGCGTCGTTCATCTCGATGGCCGGCCTGATCGCGTTCCTCGGCTTCGACGGTTCGATCTACCTGCTCGGCTGGACCGGCGGCTACGTGCTGCTCGCGCTCCTGCTCGCGCCGTACCTGCGCAAGTACGGCAAGTACACGGTGCCGGACTTCGTCGGCGACCGCTACTCGGAGATCGCCCGCCTCGTGGCGGTGCTGGCCGCGATCTTCATCTCGTTCACCTACGTGGCCGGGCAGATGCGGGGCGTCGGCATCGTGTTCTCGCGCTTCCTCGACGTCACCCTCACGGTGGGCGTGATCATCGGGATGGTGGTCGTGTTCACGTACGCCGTGCTCGGCGGGATGAAGGGCATCACGTGGACGCAGGTCACGCAGTACACGATCCTGATCATCGCCTACCTCATCCCGGCGTGGGCGATCGCCGCCGAGCTCGGC
>DASZOA010000069.1:0-3172 GCA_035551055.1 Solirubrobacteraceae bacterium | reverse complement strand
CACCTGCACGCCGGCCACGATGTCGACGTCGAGGCCGTAGCGGCGGCGCTGGTGGTCGGCGATCGCGGCGCACAGCTCGGGCACGCCCGGCAGCGGCGCGTACTGGTTTGCGCCCGTGCGCATCGCGGTCTCGACGGCGGCGATGATCTCCGCCGGGCCGTCGGTGTCGGGGAAGCCCTGCCCGAGGTTGATCGCGCCGGTGCGCACGGCCAGCGCCGACATCTCGGTGAAGATCGTCGTGCCGAAATCGCGCAGGCGGCTGGCCGTCGTCATGCCCGGCACTTTGCCACGAGCGGCGCCGGGTCCTCCGGCCGCGGCCGCAGACAGGCCGTCGGTCGCATCGCTGCGGTTGGGGCAGCTCGCCGAGAGCACGAGCTCCCGGCGCGATCGGGAACCGTGCGTCAGGCGGCGATCCGCTTGCGGCGGCCCGCGCCCCACGTCGGGCTGCTCGAGATGAAGCGGTACATCGCGGCCGGACGGCCGGTGCCCGTGGCGCGCAGCGCGCCGGTCGGCTCGATCAGGCCGGTCGCCTTGAGGTCGCGCCCGAACGTCGCCGGGTCGTAGCGCGTCTGCGCGATCGCCTCGTAGACGCGCCGGGCGTCGCTCAGCGAGAACGGCCCGGGCAGGATGCCGACCGTGACGTTCGACCACCACAGCTTGCCCTCGAGGCGGTCGACGGCCGCGTCGAGCACCTGGCGGTGGTCGAAGGCCAGCGGCACGGTGGAGCGCGCTGCGATCCAGTGCGCGCTCGGGTCGGGGGCCTCGGTCTGCGGCGGGACGAGCGCGAGGTAGGCGATCGACGGGATCCACCCGCGCGGGTCGCGCCCGGGATCGGCGAACGCGCCGAGCTGCTCGACGTAGGCCGCCGCGAGGCCGGTCTTCTCGCGCAGCTTGCGCAGCGCGGTGTCCAGCGGCCGTTCGCCGATGCCGACGAAGCCGCCCGGCAGCGCGCGCTCCGCGCCGCCCTCGCGGCTGACCGTCAGCGCGAGCAGCTGGCCGCCGCGCACGGTCATCACGACGACGTCGGTCGCAAGCGCGGCGGGCGCGGGATAGCCCTCGCTGTTCGTCGCGGTCCAGGCCATGCCGAAGAGCATAGGCACAGCGACCAAAATCGGTCCGGACGCTCAGCCGATGCCGAGGATCGAGCGCGCCTCGTCGGGGCCCGCGACGGGGCGCTCGAGCTCGCCCGCGATCCGCACGACGCGCTCGACGAGCGCCGCGTTCGTCGCCCGCTCCCCGCGCCGCAGCCAGAGGTTGTCCTCCAGGCCGGTGCGGACGTGTCCGCCCGCGAGGATGCAGTAGGCGTTCAGCGCCAGCTGAGCGTGGCCGATCGCGCAGACCGACCACGGCCAGTCGTGCGGGATCAGCGAGCGCAGGTGCTCGACCATCGCGACCGTCGCCGGCACGCCGCTGCCCGGCACGCCGAGCACGAACTGCACGACGAGCGGGTCGTCGAGCAGGCCCTCGTCGAGCAGCTGCCGCGCCAGGCCGACGTGCCCGGTATCGAAGCACTCGACCTCCGGCCGGACACCGAACTCGCGGAACCTGCGCGCCATCCGTCGCAGGAACGGCAGGTCGCCCTCGAAGACCTGCTCGCGGAAGTTGATCGAGCCGCAGTCGAAGCTCGCCATCTCCGGCGACAGCTCCAGCGGACCGAGCCGCTCGTCGCGGACGGCGCGACCGCCCGCGCTGCCGCACGACAGGTTCACGATCGCCTCGCAGCCCGCGTCGCGCAGCGCCTCGACGAGCCCGCGGTAGGCCTCGCGGTCCTGTGTCGGCGTGCCGTCGTCCTCGCGCGCGTGCAGGTGGATCACCGCCGCGCCGGCGCGCGACGCGGCGAGCGCCTCGGCGACGATCGCCTCGGGCGTGGCGGGAAGGTTCGGCCGGCGCTGGGGATCGGGGTCGATCGATCCGGTGATCGCGCACTGGATGACGAGCGGCGCCGGCATGGCCAGGGACAGTCTGGCGCGCCGACGGGGCCGGCGGCGCGCTCAAGGCGCCGCCGGCTCGCTGGGCGGGGGAGGAGCGGCGTCACCGGTACCCCTGCCGCCGCCCCGCGATGCGGCGGAGGCTCAGGAGGCCTTGACGGCCGAGATGTCGAGGGCGAGCTTGACCTTCTCGCCCACGAGCAGGTTGCCGCTGCCGAGCACCTGGTTGAACGTCATGCCGTAGTCGCCGCGCGAGATCTCGCCGGTGACCTCGAAGGCGACGCGCTCGTTGCCCCAGGGGTCGGTCTCGGTCCCCTGGATCGCGGCGTGGAATACCTCCTCCTTCGTGATGCCGTTGATCGTGAGGTTGCCGGTGACGCGCAGCACCCCGTCGTCGACCTGCTCGATCGCCGTCGACTCGAACGCGATCTGCGGATTGGTCTCGGCGTTGAAGAAGTCGCCCGAGCGCAGGTGCTCGTCGCGACCGGGCTCGTTCGTGTCGATCGAGGCCGTCTTGACGGTGCCGTAGGCGCGGCTGGACGCGAGGTCTTCGCCGATCTCCAGCGTGCCCTCGAAGTCGGTGAACTCGCCGCGCACGGTCGCGATGCCGAGGTGCTTGACGGCGAAGCCGACCTTGGAGTGCGCTGCGTCGACGGTCCAGGTGCCGGTCGGTGCGATGGTTGCGGTGCTCATGGTTCCTCCCTACGGAGTCGATTGCTTGCTAGCGCAACGATAGCAAAGATGGTTGCGCGCGCAACGGTCGTCGCTATCCTGGTCTGCGGATGACCGAGCAGACGACGCCGCAAACGCACTCCTGTAGCTCGGCGTACGAGACCGACGCCGACGGGCTGTCGCACTGGACCGAGGCGCACGCCGACGCCTGGATCGGCCTGCTCGAGACGCACAAGCAGCTCACGCGCGCGCTCGATGCCGAGCTGAGCTCCAAGCACGGCCTGAGCCTGAGCCGGGTGTCGCGCATCATCGACGCGCTCGAGGAGCGGGGCCTCGTCGCGCGACGCGCGTGTCCGAGCGACGCGCGCGTCGTCCACGCCAAGCTCGCCGCCGCCGGCCTGGCGCTCGTGCGCAGCGCGCAGGCGCCCCACTTCGCCTCGGTCCAGGCCGCGTTCTTCGACCGCCTCGACGAGGCCGAGGTCGCCACGCTGGCGCGCGTCTTCGGTCGCTTCGCCCCGCGCGCCGCGGACGCGTGCGACGCGGGCGGCTGACGGTCCGATGAGTTCGGCCCG
>DASZOA010000068.1:0-5265 GCA_035551055.1 Solirubrobacteraceae bacterium | reverse complement strand
GCGCGCTCGTGCGCGCCGTCGTCCCCAACGGCCCGGCCGACCGCGCCGGCGTTCGCGAGGGCGACCGGATCGTCGCGGCCGGCGGGCGCGAGATCGAGCGCTCGGCGGACGTCTCGCCCGCCGTCACCGCCCGCGAGCCGGGCGACAGCCTGCAGCTCCGCATCCGCCGCGGCGGCGAGGAGCGCACGCTGACCGTCACGCTCGGCACGCGCCCGGAGCGCGGGGCGTAGCGCCGCGGCAGCGACATCGAGAGGTCAGCGCGCGACGATCGTCACGTGCAGCGGGGTGCGGTGCTCCTCGACGACCGCGAAGCCCGTCAGCCGCAGCATCGTGCGCAGCGCGGAGGGCGAGATGCCCCAGTACCACGGGCCGTAGCCCGCGCCGGGCCGCTGCGCCGGCTCGGCGTGGGGGTGCTCGGCGCGCGTCGGAGCGACGACGCACGTGCCGCGCCGACCCGGCGTCTCGACGATCGTCTCCGTCGCGAGCAGCAGCGTGTCCGCGGTCAGCTCGCGCAGGCGCTCGAGCGTGAGCAGCGGGTGCGGCGCGTGGTAGAGCACGCCCGAGCACCAGACGACGTCGTGGCGTCCGACGGCGGCGATCGTCGCGGGCTCGTGCACGTCGCCCTGCACGAAGCGCACGCGCGATCCGCGGCGCGCCAGCTCGGCGGTGAAGCGCTCGGTCGCCCCCATGACGTCGACGCCGGTGACCGCGCCGGCGCCCGCGTCCTCGGCGGCGAAGCACAGCGCGCCGTGGACGTTCCACATGCAGCCGACGTCGAGGAACGAGCGGCCGCCGACATGGCGCGCGATCAGCGCCTCGCGCGGCGGCGCGGTCGAACCGAGGCGCGCGCGCACGCGCGCCGCGGCGGTGAGGGCGCGACCGAGCACGGCAGGAAGCTGCCTCGCGCCTCCGGTGCGACCGCTGACTACAGCGCCCCGCCGGCGACGGACGGCGCGGTCGGATCGGGCGCCGCCGCGGCGGGCGCCTCGCGCGCGAGGTACTCCTCGGCGAGCAGCGGGTTCTCGCGCGAGCGCTGCACGACCTTCAGCAGGTCGTTCATCGAGGCGACCTCCTCGATCTGCTCCTTGATGAACCACTGCATGAACTGCTCGCTGGGGTAGTCGCCCTCCTTACGCGCGACGGCGGCGAGCGCGTTGATCTGGTCGCTCACGCGGCGCTCCTGCGCGAGCGCCAGGGCGACCGGCTCGACGACGTCGCCGAACACGTTCTGCGGCTCGGCGACGCCGGGGATCGGCGCCGGCGCACCCGCGTCGAGCAGGTACCGGACCATCATCAGCGCGTGGTTGCGCTCCTCGAGCGCCTGGGCGTAGAAGAACGCCGCGAGGCGGGGAAGCGTCTCGTCGTCGTAGTGGACGGCGATCGCGAGATACTGTTGCGAAGCGGCGAACTCGTAGCCGATCTGCTCGTTGAGACGCGCGACGAAGGCTTCTGCTGGCATGTTCGAACTCTATCCCGTTGCGGCGATGCATTAGGTTCACCTAATGAAGCGCCTGGTCAAGCCGAAGAAGCGCTGCTGCAAGAGCGATCCGCGTTGCAAGCGCTGCCCGGTCGTCGTCAAGCGGCTCGTCAAGCGCGGGCTCGCGGAGCGGCGGTCGGACGGGCTCGTCGTGATCTCGCCGGCGCTGAAGAAGAAGCACCTGAAGGCCGCCCGCAAGCGCTGACCGAACGAAGGGCTAGGATTCTCGCCCGCTCGAGCGGTGGCGAATACCATCCGCCTCCATGGCCACCTGTCTTGTCACCGGCGGCGCCGGCTTCCTCGGCTCCCATCTTTGCGACGAGCTGCTGCACCGCGGGCATTTCGTCATCTGCGTCGACAACCTCGAGACCGGCTCGCTCACGAACATCGAGCACATCCGCGCGCCCGAGTTCGAGTTTCGCCAGTGCGACATCCTGCAGCCGTACTTCATCGATCGGCCCGTCGACTTCGTCTACCACCTCGCCTCGCCCGCCTCGCCGATCGACTACCTGCGCCTGCCGCTGCATACACTGAAGGTCGGCTCGCACGGCACCCACCACACGCTCGGCCTCGCCAAGAAGCACCGCGCCCGCTTCTTGCTGGCCTCGACCAGCGAGGTCTACGGCGACCCGCAGATCCATCCCCAGCCCGAGAGCTACTGGGGCCACGTCAACCCGATCGGGCCGCGCGGCGTCTACGACGAGGCCAAGCGCTACGCCGAGGCGCTGACGATGGCCTATCACCGCCAGCAGGGCGTCGACACGTCGATCATCCGCATCTTCAACACGTACGGCCCCAGGATGCGCCCGCACGACGGCCGCGCGATCCCGACGTTCCTGCGCCAGGCGCTGCAGGACCGGCCGATCACGGTGTTCGGCGACGGCAGCCAGACGCGCTCGTTCTGCTACGTCGACGACCTGGTCCGCGGGATGATCGCGCTCGCCGAGTCGGGGTGCCATCAGCCGATCAACATCGGCAATCCCGACGAGTTCACGCTGCTGGAGCTGGCCGAGACCGTGATCGACGTCACCGGATCGCGCTCGGAGATCGTCTACGAGGCGCTGCCGACCGACGATCCGCAGGTGCGCCGGCCGGACATCACGCTGGCGCGCGAGCTGCTGGGCTGGGAGCCGGAGGTCGACCTGCGCGAGGGCCTGCGGCGGACGATCGAGAAGGCCGGGTCCGGCGCGCTGATCGGGATCGGCAGCTGACATCGCAGGATCGGCGGCCCCGGCGCCGAAGCTCCTGCGGCTGGCGTCGCACCGGAACATCTGTAATCGTCAGCCGTTAGAGCAGGGGCATGCCGACAGCTGAGCAGCAGCCGCGGGAGGGCTCACCCGAGGCGCCGGCCCACTCGCCGACGCCCGAATTCGTGCTGTCCGAGCGCGACGTGCGCCGCAAGCGCCCGCCGGTCCTCTCGTTCCTGCTGAGGATCGACACGCTACGCAAGGTCCTGCGCGTCGTGATGCTGCTGACGCTGGACGCGATCGGCATCTACATGGCGATCCTCACGGCGCTGTGGCTGAAGGCCGGCATCCTCAGCAGCGAATGGGCCGCCCGCGCACAGGCCGGGCAGACCAACGAGCTGTTCGACTTCGCGTTCCTGCTGACGGTGCTGCTGTTCGCGCGCTCGGGGCTGTACTCGGCGCGCGGCGAGCGGCCCGGGTTGTCGCGGATCGTCTCCTCGCTGGCGCAGGTCGCGGTCGTCGCGCTGTTCTACGCCGTCGCCAGCGGCGCCCAGTTCAGCTCGTACTACATCTTCTACGGCTCGCTCTTCTTCGCGGTCATCTACGTCTCGCTGCTGCGCCAGAGCTACGAGAAGGTGACCGGCGCGCTGCTGCGGGCGGCGGGCTACCAGCGCCGCGCGGTGCTCGTCGGCACCGGCGAGCACATCGAGGCGGTCGGCCACGCGCTGCGCGACGCCGCGCAGCCGACGGTCAAGGTCGTCGGCTTCATCTCGCTGACGCCGCGCCCCAACAACGGGCTGCTGTTGCTCGGCACGCTCGACGAGCTCGCGCAGGTCATCCATCGCCACCGGATCGACGAGGTGATCATCGCCGATCCGGACTTCCCGCAGCCGCAGGCGGTCGAGCTCGTCGACGTCGCCCACTCGCACGGCGTGCGGGTGCGGATCGCGCCGTCGACGATGGAGCTCCTCGTGCACCGCGCCGAGTTCGTGCCCGGCGAGGCGGTGCCGCTGTTCGAGCTCAAGCCGCCGGTCTTCGAGGGCTTCGACTACTTCGTCAAGCGCAGCTTCGACCTCGTCGGCTCGACGCTGCTGCTGATCGCGCTCAGCCCGGTGATGGCGGCCAGCGCCCTGGCCGTGCGGATCAGCTCGCGCGGACCGGTGATCTACCGCTCGGTGCGCCCGGGGATCGGCGGCACGCCGTTCGCCTGCCTGAAGTTCCGCACGATGTACCGCGACGCCGACCAGCGCCAGGCCGACCTCGAATCGCTCAACGAGGCGTCGGGCCCGCTATTCAAGATGCGCGACGACCCGCGGATGACGCCGGTCGGGCGCTTCTTGCGCTGCTACTCGCTGGACGAGCTGCCCCAGCTCTTCAACGTCGTACGCGGCCAGATGTCGCTCGTCGGCCCGCGGCCGCTGCCGGCGCGCGACTTCGAGCGCCTGGAGCCGTGGCACAAGAAGCGCTACCTCGTGACGCCCGGGATCACCGGGCTGTGGCAGGTGTCCGGCCGCTCCGAGCTCGACTTCGACGACCTCGTGCGCCTGGACTTCCTGTATCTCGAGCGCTGGTCGGTCTTCCTCGACCTCAGCATCCTCGTCAAGACCGTGCCGGCGGTCCTCTCGCGGCGAGGCGCCTTCTGACGTTCGCGCGCCGGGCGGCGATCGCGGGCGCGATCGTCCTCGTGGTGGCCTTCGCGGCGTACCTCGCGCGCGGGGGGAAGGACGCAGAGCCGCTGCCGGGCACGCCGCTGCGCGACCTCGCCAAGCGGCGCGGGCTCGAGATCGGGACCGCGGTCCGTGGCGACGTGCTCGACCGCACGCGGGCGTACCGCCAGCTCGTCGCGGCGCAGTTCTCGACCGTCACGCCCGAGAACGAGCTGAAGTGGTCGGCGGTCGAGCCCGAGCGCGGCGAGTTTCAGTTCGAGCCCGCCGACGAGATCGTCGAGGAGGCGCGCGAGGCGCGCCAGAAGGTGCGCGGCCACACGCTCGTCTGGCACGCGCAGCTGCCCGACTGGGTGCGGGAGCTGGGCGCCGACGACCTGCGCCAGGCGATGCGCGAGCACATCCACGCCGTCGTCGGCCACTACGACGAGGACATCGGCGTCTGGGACGTCGTCAACGAGCCGATCACCGACCGCGGCGGCCTGCGCCGATCGGTCTTCCTGCGCCGGCTGGGCCCGGGCTACGTCGAGGACGCGTTTCGCACGGCGCGCGCGGCCGACCGCGACGCGAAGCTGTACCTCAACGAGATCGGCGCCGAGGGGATCAACGCGAAGTCCAACCGCCTCTACGAGCTCGTGCGCGGACTGAAGGCGCGGGACGTGCCGATCGACGGCGTCGGCTTTCAGGCGCACGCGAACCTGCAGGGGCTGGCGCCGGACTTCGTCGCCAACATGCGCCGCTTCCAGGCGCTCGGCCTCGACGTCGCGATCACCGAGGCCGACGTCGCGCTGAAGCTGCCGGCCGGCGAGCGCGAGCTGGCCGCGCAGGCCGACGTCTACCGGCGGATCGTGCGCAGCTGCCTGGAGGTCGACTGCCGCTCGCTGACATTCTGGGGCTTCACCGACGGGCGCTCGTGGATCTCCGAGACGCAGGCCGG
>DASZOA010000067.1:0-4367 GCA_035551055.1 Solirubrobacteraceae bacterium | reverse complement strand
TCCAGGAGCCGCGTCGTGCTCTGCGCGACGTGCTTGGCGATCACCCGCTTGTGCCGCGCGCGGTTGCGGTCGACGACGCGCCGGCGATCGTCGCGCAGCGTGACCCGGCGGATCCCGACGGGCCCCCTGCGGTCGGCGCCGAGCGTGCCGCTGACGCGCACGCCGCCGGTCGCGAACGTCTGGTAGGCGTGCGCCATGTCGAGCGGCGTGACGCCCCGCCGCAGTCCGCCGAGCGCGATCGCGTAGTTGCTGGACACCGGCGTGCGGATGCCCATCCGCTCGGCGAGGCGCGCGACGCGCCTGGTCCCGACCTTGATGCCGACCTGCGCGTAGACGGCGTTGTCGGAGAACGTCGTGGCCCGCGCGAGCGTGCTCACGCCGGCGTACGCGTTCTCGTAGTTGCGGACCGTGAACCGCTCGGAGCTGTTGGGAACGTCGATCACCTGGCGGCTGGAGACCCACGTCGAGCCCGGCGAGATCCCCTGCCGCAGCGCGGTCGCCAGGACGAACGGCTTGAACGCGGAGCCCGGCTGGCGCTGACCCTGCGTCGCGAGGTTGAAGGGGACGTCGTCGTAGTTCGTCCCGCCGACCATGGCGCGTACCTCGCCGGTCTTGTTGTCGATCGCGACGAGCGCCGCCTGCGGTCCGAACGGCGGGTCGCCCAGCCAGCGCCTGACGGCGTCCTCGGCGCGCCGCTGCATCCCGAGGTCGAGCGTCGTCTGCACGCGCAGCCCGCCGAGCAGCGCCTCGCGCGCGCCGTAGCGGTCGATGACCTGCTGGCGGATCCATGTGGCGAAGTACGTCGACGACCTGTTCGCCGCCTGCGTCTTGGGCGGGCGGATCTGCTCGCCCGACGGGACCGGCTCGCGGATCGCGCGCTCGTACTGTGCGCGCGTCAGGTAGCCCTGCTCGAGCATCTTCACCAGCACCGTGTTGCGACGCTTCCTGGCCGCGGCCGGGTTGGCGACCGGGTCGTAGGCGTTCGGCGACGCGACGATGCCCGCCAGCAGCGCCGACTCGTGCGGCTGCAGCCAGCTCGCGCAGCGGTTGGTCGGCTTGCCGCACGCGAAGTGGTCGGGGTCGTGTCCGAAGTACGTGCGCGCCGCCGACTCGATCCCGTACGCGCCGTTGCCGAAGTAGATCGAGTTGAGGTACTCGGTGAGGATCTTGCGCTTGGTCCACTTGCGCGTCAGGTGATAGGCGAGGGCCGCCTCCCGCACCTTCTCGGCGATCGTGCGCCGGTTCTGCGCGCGCGTCGCGTTCTTGACGAGCTGCTGGGTGATCGTCGAGCCGCCCTGCACGGGCCGGCCGGCCGTCAGGTCCTCCCAGAGCGCCCGGGCGATGCCGCGCAGGTCGACGCCGTCGTTCTGGTAGAAGCGCTTGTCCTCGATCGCGATCACCGCGTGCTGCATCGACAGCGCGATCTCCCGGCGCGGCACGATGATCCGCCCCTGGTCGGCGAGCGTGGCGAGATAGTCGCCGCGGACGTCGACGAGCACCGAGTTCTGCGCGCGCTGGAACTCCCGGCGGTTCTCGAGCTCCGGCAGGTCGGCGGCGACCGCCATCATCATCCCGAAGGCCGTCGAGACGAGCGCGATCAGCGACAGTCCGAAGAGGATGAGCGCGAGCCGCAGCCGCTTGAGCCGCGGACGACCGAGCGGGGGGTCCGCGAGGACCGGGATGTCGGGACGTTCGGAGTCGCTCATGCGAACGCGAGGACGGCACGACGGCGGTGACCGTCCCCCGTGGCGCCGTGATGACGACAGGCCGCAGCGACGCCGGCGGCCGCCCGGACTCTAGCATTGGCGCGGATGCCCGATCTGCGATCGCGCGCGGCCGACGACGCTCGCTTCCTTGCCCGCGATGCGGTCGACTGCCTGCCCGCGGGCGCGCTCGAGCGCAAGCTCGCGCTCGGCCGGCCGCTGCGCGTCAAGCTCGGCCTCGACCCGACCGCGCCCGACGTCCACCTCGGCCACACGGTCGTGCTGCGCAAGCTGCGCGAGTTCCAGGACCGCGGCCATGTCGTCGTGCTGATCATCGGCGACTACACGGCGCGCGTCGGCGACCCCAGCGGGCGCTCCTCGACGCGGCCGGTGCTGTCGGGCGAGGCGATCGACGCCAACGCGCGAACGTACGTCGAGCAGGCCGCCAAGGTGCTGGACCGCGACCGGATCGAGCTGCGCCACAACTCGGAGTGGCTGGACATGCCGATGGAGCAGCTGTTCGCGCTCGCGCGCACGACGACCGTGGCCCAGCTGCTCGAGCGCGACGACTTCGCCAAGCGCTACGCGGCGCGCGAGCCGATCTCGATCCTCGAGCTGCTCTATCCGCTCATGCAGGCCTACGACTCCGTCGCGGTGCGCTCGGACGTCGAGCTGGGCGGCACCGATCAGAAGTTCAACCTCCTGCTCGGCCGCGAGGTGCAGCGCGCGTACGGCGTCGACGAGCAGGTCGCGCTGACGATGCCGATCCTGCCCGGCATCGACGGCGAGCGGAAGATGTCCAAGTCGCTGGGCAACCAGATCGGCGTCAGCGAGCCGCCGGAGGAGATCTACGGCCGGACGCTGAGCGTGCCGGATGCGGCGCTGGCGGCGTGGTACGAGCTGCTGCTCGGAGAGCCGGCGCCGGGGGACCTGTCCCCGCGCGACGCCAAGCACGCGCTGGCCCGCCGCCTCGTCGAGCGCTTCCACTCCGCCGCCGACGCCGCCGCCGCCGCCGCCCAGTTCGAGCGCATCTTCGTCCGCGGGGATGTCCCCGAGGAGATCGAGGAGGCGCGCTTCGACGCGCCCGACGGCCTGGTGCACCTGCCGGCCCTGATCGCCGAGAGCTTCGGCGGGTCGCGCTCCGACGCCCGCCGCAAGCTCGCCCAGGGCGCAATCAAGCTCGACGGCGCGGCGCTGGGACCGGACGAGCTGGACGTTGCGCCCGAGCGGCTCGACGGCGCGATCCTGCAGGTCGGCAGGCGGCAGTTCCGGCGGATGCGGCGGGCCGCGTAGGGGCGGGCCGCAGCGAACTCTGACCGGTGCGCCGCAGCGAGGCCTGGCGCGGCGCGCCGCAGCGAAGCCTGGCGCGGCGGGCCGCCGCCGGCGCACGCGCCGGACCGACGCCGGCGCGGCGGGCCGCCGGCGCAGGCGCCCTGAGCGACGCGGCGCGGCAGCGCGCCGGACGCGGCTATACTGGCCGCGAGCCGGTCCCTGCGCTTCGACCGGACCCTTCCACGGCCCTCTCGGAGCGCTATACTGGCCAGTCCTGTCTGCGAGTCGCCCAGCGGCTCGCTGAAGCGCAGGTCCTGGAGGAGTCCCCTCCGCGGGAGCGCGCGACGGTCTTTGAAAACTCAACAGCATGCGCACCTGGATCGGTACCTAGCGATCCGGTGTGCGTCCAGGTTCGATCCCCTCGCACGCGCCGCGGCCGCAGGCCGTGGCCGGACCGCGAGGGGTCTGAGAAAGAACCCGTCATGGACCGCGGCGCCGCGTGTACTTCAGCGCCGCACGATGGTCATGACAGCTCTACGTGACGAAGGGCCGGACCCTCGGGCCCAGCCCTTCAGCAGTTCTTCACGGAGAGTTTGATCCTGGCTCAGGACGAACGCTGGCGGCGTGCTTAACACATGCAAGTGGAGCGACGAACCAGGGCTTGCCCTGGGGCAGAGCCGCGAACGGGTGAGTAACACGTGGGTTACCTGCCCCGATGACCGGGACAACCCGAGGAAACTCGGGCTAATACCGGATGTGGTCTTCGGACGAAAGGAAGCTTCGGCCTCCGCATCGGGATGGGCCCGCGGCGCATTAGCTTGTTGGTGGGGTAACGGCCTACCAAGGCGACGATGCGTAGCTGGTCTGAGAGGACGATCAGCCACACTGGGACTGAGACACGGCCCAGACTCCTACGGGAGGCAGCAGTGGGGAATCTTGCGCAATGCGCGAAAGCGTGACGCAGCAACGCCGCGTGGGGGAAGAATGCCTTCGGGTTGTAAACCCCTTTCAGTTGGGACGAAGCCCCGCCGGTGAACAGCCGGCCGGGGTGACGGTACCTTCAGAAGAAGCCCCGGCTAACTACGTGCCAGCAGCCGCGGTAATACGTAGGGGGCAAGCGTTGTCCGGAATCATTGGGCGTAAAGAGCGTGTAGGCGGCCCGGTAAGTCCGCTGTGAAAGTCCAGGGCTCAACCCTGGAAAGCCGGTGGATACTGTCGGGCTCGAGTCCGGAAGAGGTGAGTGGAATTCCTGGTGTAGCGGTGAAATGCGCAGATATCAGGAGGAACACCAATGGCGAAGGCAGCTCACTGGGACGGTACTGACGCTGAGACGCGAAAGCGTGGGGAGCAAACAGGATTAGATACCCTGGTAGTCCACGCCGTAAACGATGG
>DASZOA010000066.1:0-12458 GCA_035551055.1 Solirubrobacteraceae bacterium | reverse complement strand
GACCTGCAGCGCGCCGCCGAGCTGCGCTACGGCATCATCCCCGGGCTCGAGCGCGAGCTGGCCGAGGCCGAGGCGAGCTCGGACGGCAACGAGGGCTTCCTCAAGGAGGAGGTCACCGCCGAGGACGTCGCCGAGATCGTCGCCCGCTGGACGGGCATCCCGGTCAGCCGGCTGCTCGAGGGCGAGGTCGAGAAGCTCGTCCACATGGAGGAGCGCCTGCACCGGCGCGTCGTCGGGCAGGACGAGGCGGTGTTCGCCGTCGCGAGCGCGCTGCGCCGCTCGCGCGCCGGGCTGCAGGACCCCGATCGCCCGATCGGCACGGTCCTGTTCCTCGGCCCAACCGGCGTCGGCAAGACCGAGCTCGCGCGCGCGCTGGCCGAGTTCATGTTCGACACGCAGGAGGCGATGATCCGCCTTGACATGTCCGAGTACATGGAGAAGCACTCGGTCGCGCGGCTCGTCGGCGCGCCGCCGGGCTACGTCGGCTACGAGGAGGGCGGCCAGCTCACCGAGGCCGTCCGCCGCCGGCCGTACTCCGTCGTGCTGCTCGACGAGATCGAGAAGGCGCACCCCGACGTCTTCAACGCGCTGCTTCAGGTCATGGACGACGGCCGGCTGACCGACGGTCAGGGCCGGACGGTGAGCTTCAAGAACGTCGTCCTGATCATGACCTCGAACATCCCCGGCGGGCGCGAGGGGGCCGAGCTGCACTTCCGGCCGGAGTTCATCAACCGCCTCGACGACATCGTCGAGTTCGAGTCGCTCAGCCGCTCGCAGATCGGTGAGATCGTCGAGCTGCAGGTGCAGCGCGTCGTCGGGCGCCTGGCCGAGCGCGGCATCTCGCTGGAGCTCACGCCGGAGGCACGCGAGCTGCTCGGCGACCTCGGCTACGACCCGGTGTACGGCGCGCGCCCGCTGAAGCGCGTCATCCAGAAGCGGCTCGTCGATCGCCTGGCGCTGCTGATGCTCGAGGGCGAGTTCAGCGACGGCGACACCGTGCGCGTCGACGCGGCCGACGGCGAGCTCGTGCTCGTCAAGGCGGTCGAGCCCGCGGCGCGCGAGGACCTCGCGGCGTAGGTGGCCCAGCCGTCGCCGCGATCCGGCCGCGGCGACGGCGCTCCGTTCGCGTGGCGCCGCGTCACGCCGGCCCGGCGAGGTCCCACGGCGGTTCCTCGCCGGGCGGCGGCTCGTAGACGCAGAACGTCCCGGTCCGGATCGCCGCGCCGAGCCGGCGCCCGAGCACGGCGTCGTGCTCGGACACGCGCTTGAGCGCCGTCCGGATCGCGCGCGTGACGTTCACCCGCGCACGCTCGGCGTCAGAGCCGGTCTTGCGATCGCGGCCGTGCAGGCCGACCGCGCCGGCAAGCTCGCGCGCGACGAAGTCGAGCTCCTCGCGCGCGCGCGCGGCGCGCTCGGGATCGTTGAACGACTCGGCCTCGTCGATCTCCTCGTACAGCTCGGCGATCCGGGCGCGGTACGCGGCCTTCGCCTGGCCGTCGAGCGCGGGACCGGCGTCGCTGTCGCCGCGCGCGCGCACCTCGATCCCGGCGCCGACGGCGAGCGCCGCGGCCGCCGGCCCGCCGCCGCGCACCGGCGACGGCGCGGCGCCGACGAGGTCGAGCGCATGGAACTCGACCCGCGGGGCGGCGAGCAGCCGCGCGATGTGGGTCAGCCCCTTGACGTCGCGCAGCTGCATGCGCTGCTCGGGCGGGCCGATCGTCCAGATGTCGCCGCGGCGGTAGAACGACCACGCGCGCAAGCCCGACGATTCGTCGACGCCGACGGCGAGCACCGGCGTCCGCGCGGCATCGCCGGGCTCCGGCGCGACGTCGCCCGGCGCCCTGCCGACCGGCCCCGCTTCCTGCAGGCCGGCGAGCTTCAGGCGCTGCGCCGCCTCCAACCCGCCGGCGCGCAGCTCCCGCACCCGCCGGTCGTCGGCGCCGGACCCCGATCGCGAGCGCTCGATCGCGTCGGCGAGCTCGAGCCGGATGGCGGCCACCATCGGCTCGGCCCCCCAGCGCCGAGCCGTCGCGAGCGCGTGCTCGAGGTACTCGATCGCCTCGTCGGTGCGGCCGGCGGTCGCGGCGGCGATCCCGGCGAAGCGCGACACCGGGCCGAGGCAGATCGCCCCGCGGCCGGCGAGCACCGACCGCTCGGCATAGGGCGCGAGCAGCTCGCCGAGGACGGCGGTGCGGCGGGCGTCGCCGATCCGCGCGCCGGTGCGCACGAGCAGCGCGAGCGTCGCCAGCCACTCGCCGTCGCGCGGGACCTCGGCGACGCCGCCCGCCGTGAGCGCCTCGAACGCGCGGCGCGCGTCCTCGGTTCGCCCGAGCACGGCCAGCGCGAACGCCGCCGCCGCGCGCCAGACCGGTGCCGCCGGATAGCGGCGACTGAACTCCTCGAGCGCCTGCTCGACGTCAGCGAGCCGGTCCTGCTCGGCGCGCAGCGCGAACAGCTGGACGGCGTAGAGCTGCGCGGCGTTCTGCGCCTGCGTCCGCCGGCCGATCGCGAACGCCTCGCCGGCCAGGCGCTCGGCGTCGACGAGGCGGCCTTCCAGCAGCGCGCGCGTGGCCTGAAGGAGCGGCACGTACCACAGGTGCAGGGGGTCGCGCAGCTCCTCGGCGAGCCGCGCGTGGACGGCGAGCTCGATGTCGGCGCCGACCCAGTCGCCGAGTTCGATGAGCGTGACCGTTCGCCAGAAGTGGCCGCGCAGCACGAGCTCGCGGTCGCGCACCTCCTCGCCCAGCGCGACGACGTCGGTGGCGATCTGCAGGCGCTGGACGCAGTTCTCCGGCCCCAGGAGCGTGAGGAAGCGGGCGCTCAGGGTCGACGCGAGCGTCGAGGGGTCGCCGATCCGCCGCGCCATCGCCACCGCCCGCTCGGCGAGCGCGCCGCGCTCCTCGCCCCGGTCCGAGAAGTACAGCTCGGTCGCCAGCCGGCCGAGCACGCGCGCGAGCAGCGGTCCGTCCTGCTCGCCGAGCGCCGCTCGCGCCTCGGTCAGCAGGTTCACGAGCCCCTCGTCCACCCGCCCGAACTCGAAGCCCCCCAGTCCGGCTCCGTAGCCGAGCGCGGCCCGCGCCAGGCGCTCGGGCGACTCGAGCCTTCGCGCCAGCGCCGCCGCGCGCAGGAACGTCGCGCGCGCGACGCTCGAGTCGCCGGCCCGCGACTGCGCGGCGCCGAGCGCGAGCAGCAGGTCGCAGCGGCGTGGGACGTCGGCGCGCTCCTGCAGACCGCAGGCGCGCAGCGCGCGCTCGAAGTGGTTGGCGGCCTCCTCGTAGGCGACGAGCTTGAGCGCCCGCTCGCCGGCGCGCACCGAGTAGTCGATCGCCTTGCTCAGCTCGCCCGCCGTTGCCGCCACGAAGAAGTGGTGCGCGAGCTCGGCGACCCGCGGCTCGGGATCGGCCGCGTAGCGCTCCTCGAGCGCGAGACCCACCTGGCGGTGCAGCTGCCCGCGGCGCTGCGGCCCGAGGTCGTCGTAGAGCGTCTCGCGGATGAGCCCGTGCGAGAAGGCGTACGCGCCGAACGCGCCGGGCCGCTCGGCGATCACGCCGCAGCCGACCGCCTCGCCGAGCGCCTGGTCGAGCTCGGCCGGCGCGCAGCTGCTGACGCGTTGCAGCGTGTCGAGGCGAAACTCGCGCCCGATCACGGCCGCCGTGCAGAGCAGCTGCAGCGTGCGCTCGGGCAGCGGCTCGAGCCGGTGGTGGATCGTCTCGCGCACGCCGTCGGGGATTCGCAGCACGGCGACCTGCGCGGCGTCGTCGAGCCGTCCCTCGGCGCTCAGCAGGCGGACGACCTCGTCGACGAAGAACGGATTGCCCTCGGTCGCCTGGTGGATCGCGCGCACGACGCGCTCGG
Source organism: Solirubrobacteraceae bacterium (assembly GCA_035551055.1). GTDB lineage: Bacteria > Actinomycetota > Thermoleophilia > Solirubrobacterales > Solirubrobacteraceae > CADCVQ01. The sequence continues at coordinate 8,603 of DASZOA010000066.1, read as the reverse complement.
GCGGGCGCCGGCCGGCGACGCGCTCGACGATCTCGCCGACGTCGCGCTCGCGCAGCCCGCGCAGCGGCAGTCGCTGACCGTGGCGGACGACGTCGCCGAGCGTGGCGGCGAGCTGCGCGTCCAGCCGCGCCTCGGCCTCGCGGTACGTCGCGACGACGAGGATCGGCGAGTCGCGCAGGTGGACGGCGAGGAAGCCGAGCAGCAGCAGCGACGGATGGTCGGCCCCGTGCAGGTCGTCGAGGATCAGCACGAGCGGGGCCTGCGCGGCGGCGGCGCGCAGCAGGGACGTGACCGCGTCGAAGAGCTGAAAGCGCGCCGCGTCGGACTCGCCGGGCTCGTCTCCGCCTGTCTCGTCGCCGCCCGGGGAACCGCGCTCCGCCGCGCGCGCCAGTCCGGGGACGAGCCGCGTCAGGCGGGCGCCCGGCTCGGGTCCGAGCGCGGCGAGCGCGTCCTCGAGGTCGCGCTCGGTCGCCAGCCGCCGCAGGATCCGCAGCCAGGGCCAGTACGACGGCGCGCCGCCCCCCTCCCACGCGCGGCCCCACAGCACGGTGGCCCCGGTTGCCACGGCCTCGGCGCCGATCGCGTCGGCCAGCGCCGTCTTGCCGACGCCCGGCTCGCCGGCGACCATGAACAGCCGGCCGCGCCCCGACAGCGCGGCTTCAAGCCCCTGGCGCAACTCGGACAGCTCGCGATCGCGTCCGACCAAGATCCCCGTACCGGCGCTCACCGGGGGAAGTGTACGGGCGGCTCAGCCGCGCTCGGCGAAGATCTGCACCGGCTTGCGAACCCACGGCGTCCGGCGGTTGCTCGTCGCACGATCGTACTTGCGGCGCGTGTCGAACTGCAGGATCCACCTGCCGCGCTCGGCCTCGAACGGGAACAGGTGGCGCCGCCGCGTGCGCGCGATCCTGCCGCACACGCCCGTCGCGGTTCCGAGGCGCACGGTCCGCCGCAGCTTGCCGTTGGGCCGCACGTAGTGCAGGTAGACCGGTGCGCGCCGCTGGACGAGGCCGAAGCCGTTGACCGTGAAGCGGACGCGCAGCGTCGCCGGATTGCCGCGGGACGGGCGGAAGTTCGCGAAGATCCGCGTCGCGCGGTAGCTCGTCGCCGCGCTGTTGATCGTGTCGCTCGCGTGCACCGAGTACAGCCGCTCGCGCACGTCGTCGGGCAGCTCCGGGGTGTCGAACTTGTTGCGAAATGCGCCGTTTGCGTCCGCCTGGGCGGTGCCGAGCACCCTGCCGTCGCGCGCGACCGTGACCGCGCTCAGCGGGGTGAACCCGGCCCCGGCGACGATCACCTCCTGCGTCTCCTGATAGCAGCGCGTGTCGGTGCGCAGCGTCGCCGCCCCGGCCGCGGGCCCACCCGCCGCGCCCGCAGCGACCGCCGCGAGCGCCGCGGCGCCCGTGATCTTCAGACGCTGCATCGCGCGTCGAAGGTAGCGGATGGCGGGGCCGGATCGCGCAGGCATGGACGATCGGATACAAACGGTCCGCCGATACAGGGCTCCCAACGATGGAGGCGCGATGCCGACCTACCTCATGCTCGCGAGCTTGACGCCCGAGGGCCTGCAGACCGTCAAGAACAACCCGCAGCGCATCAAGGAGGTCAACCGCGAGGTCGAGCAGCTCGGGGCCACCGTCAAGGCGCAGTGGAGCACGCTGGGGCGCTTCGACTTCGTGAGCATCGTCGAGGCGCCCGACGAGCTGACGATGGCGCGCGTCTCGCTCGAGCTCGGCTCGCGCGGCACCGCGCAGTACGAGACGCTGCCGGCGATCCCGATCGACGACTTCATCGCGTCGATCTGAGCCTGTGAGCCGCCCGCGGCCCCGGATCCTCGTCGTCGGTGCGGGCGGGCGCGAGCATGCGCTCGTGCGCGCGCTGCGGCGATCGCCCGCGGCGCCCGAGCTGCTGTGCGCGCCCGGCAACGCCGGCATCGCCGCCGACGCGCGGCTCGTCGCGGTCGCCGTCGACGACGTCGCCGGGCTCGCCCACGCGGCCGCGGCGGAGCGCTGCGACCTCGTCGTCGTGGGGCCCGAGGCGCCGCTCGTGGCCGGCCTCGCCGACGAGCTGGCGGCGCGGGGGATCGCCGTCTTCGGCCCGCGCGCCGCGGCCGCGCGGCTCGAGGGCTCCAAGGCGTTCGCCAAGCAGGTCATGCAGGAGGCCGGCGTGCCGACCGCGCGCTGGAGCGCCGTCGACGACGTCGAGGCGGGGATGGACGCCATCGAGCGCTACCCGGCGGTCCTGAAGTTCGACGGCCTCGCGGCCGGCAAGGGCGTCGTGATCGCCCACGACGAGCAGCAGGCGCGCGCGACGCTCGAGAGCTTTCTCGTCGAGCGCCGCTTCGGCGCCGGGCGGGTCGTCGTCGAGGAGTGGCTCGAGGGCGAAGAGCTCTCGCTGCTCGCGCTGTGCGACGGACAGCGCGCGCTGCCGCTCGCGCCCGCGCAGGACTACAAGCGCATCTTCGACGGCGACGAGGGGCCGAACACCGGCGGGATGGGCTCCTACTCGCCGGTGCCGGGCGTCGGACCCGAGCGCGTCGCGCAGATCACGGCGCTCGTGCACCAGCCGATCGTCGACCTGCTGCGCGAGCGGGGCACGCCGTTTTGCGGCGTGCTGTACGCCGGGATCATGCTGACCGGGGGCGGGCCGAAGGTGCTCGAGTACAACGTGCGCTTCGGCGATCCCGAGACCCAGGCGGTGCTGCCGCGCCTGCGCTCGGACGCCTACGAGCTGCTGGCCGCCGCCGCGCGCCCCGGCGGCCTGGCCGGCGCACGGCTCGACTACGCCGACGACTGGGCGGTGACGCTCGTGCTCGCGAGCGCGGGCTATCCCGACACGCCGCGGACCGGCGACGCGATCAGCGGCCTCGACGATGTCGCGGACGGCATCGAGATCACGCACGCCGGCACGAAGCGCCGCGAGGACGGCGCGATCGTCACCGCCGGGGGGCGCGTGCTCAACGTCACCGCGCTCGGTCCGACGCCCGCGTCGGCGCGCGACGCCGCCTATGCTGCCGCCCAGCGAATCGACTTCGCAGGGCGCCAGCTGCGTGGCGACATCGCCCTGCGCGCCGTGGAGAGGGTGGGCGAATGAGCGAGCAGGTCGAGCCGGCGACGCAGAGCGAGACCGCGGTCGAGCTGGAGGAGATCGAGGTCGACGCGCCGCGCGTGGGCATCATCATGGGCTCCAAGAGCGACATGGACGTCATGGACGGGGCGGCGAGGGTCCTGCGCGAGGCCGACGTCCACCACGAGGTCCGCGTCATGTCCGCCCATCGCGAGCCCGAGGTCGTCGCCGAGTACTGCGAGAACGCGCGCCTGCGCGGCCTGCGCGTGATCATCGCCGGCGCCGGCCTGTCCGCCGCGCTGCCCGGCGTCGCCGCCGCCCACACCGACCTGCCGGTCATCGGCGTCCCGCTCTCGAGCCGCCTGTCGGTGCTCGGCGGGCTGGACGCGGTCCTCTCGGTCCTGCAGATGCCGCCGGGCGTGCCGGTGGCGGCGGTCGGCCTCGACAACGCGAAGAACGCGGGCGTGCTGGCGCTGCGGATCCTGAACTCCTGAGCGGCCGGCCGGGGTCGTGGCGAAAGCGTCCACATCTTGGACGCAATCGCCAAAGCCCCCGGCGCGCGCATGGCGGGGCGGCCTTGGCGGCGGCCCAGGCTCGATACTGAGGCGGTGATAGCGCGTTACACCCGCCCCGAGATCGGCGCCCTGTGGACCGACGAGGCGCGCATGGAGGCCTGGCGGTGGGTCGAGGTCGCCGCGTGCGAGGCGATGGACGGGCCGAGCGAACGTGAGCTGGAGGCGATCCGCGCCGCGACGTTCACCGTCGAGGCCGTCCAGGAGCGCGAGCTGATCACCGACCACGACGTCGCCGCGTTCGTCGACGTGCTGAGCGCCTCGGCCGGCGACGCCGGGCGCTGGATCCACTTCGGGCTGACGTCGAGCGACGTGCTCGATTCCGCGCTCGCGCTGCAGCTCCGGGCGGCCGGCGAGATCGTCGTGCGCGGCGCCCGCGAGCTCGCCGACGCGCTCGGCGACCGCGCCCGCGAGCACGTCGACACCGTCTGCGTCGGACGCACGCACGGCGTGCACGCCGAGCCGACGACGTTCGGCGTCAAGCTTGCGGGCTTCGCGATGGAGGCGCAGCGCAACGCCGCGCGGCTCGAGCGGGCGTTCGCGCAGGCCGCCGTCGGCGCGGTCAGCGGAGCAGTCGGCACGTATGCGTCGACGTCGCCGCAGTTCGAGCTGCGCGTGCTCGAGCGGCTCGGGCTCGCGCGCGAGCCGGTCTCGACGCAGGTCGTCGCGCGAGACCGCCACGCCGAGCTGCTGCAGGCGATCGCGCTCGCCGGCGCGGGCCTCGAGCGCCTGGCGACCGAGATCCGCCACCTGCAGCGCACCGAGGTGCGCGAGGTCGAGGAGCCGTTTCGCTCGGGCCGCCAGAAGGGCTCGAGCGCGATGCCGCACAAGCGAAACCCGATCACGACCGAGCGGATCAGCGGCCTTGCCCGCGTCCTGCGCGCCAACGCGAGCGTGGCCGTCGAGAACGTCGCGCTGTGGCACGAGCGCGACATCTCGCACTCCGGCGCCGAGCGCGTGATCCTGCCCGACTCGACGATCCTGCTCGACTACCTGCAGTTCCTGGCGATCCGCGTCGTGCGCGGGATGGTCGTGCACGGCGAGCGGATGCGCGCGAACATCGAGCTGACCTGCGGGGCGCTCTTCTCCCAGCGGGTCCTGCTCGCGCTCGTCGACGGCGGCATGGGCCGCGACGAGGCCTACCGGACCGTGCAGCAGGCGGCGCAGCGGGCGTGGGACGACGGCGTCCCGCTGCGCGACCTGCTCGCGGCCGAGCCGCAGCTCGGCCTCGACCTCGACGCGATCTTCGACCTCGGCGCGTACACCCGCCACGCCGCCGAGATCGTCGGGCGACTCGGCGTCTAGGCCGAAGTTCCCCCAGCGGGGAACTTCGGTCTAGGTCACATCGTGCGACATCCGGGGCGACGCCTGCCGTGGCGGAGCCGGGAGAGCGGCCGAGGGGCGGGCTGCGGCCGAGGGGCGGGCTGCGAGACGACCAGGAGCTGGGGCCGAAGCCCCCGCCGCTCGAGGTCGATCACGATCGCCGCGAGCGCGACGTCCTTCTCCGGTGGGACGGTGCGGGCGCGCAGGTCGAGTTCGATGAACCAGTCTCCGCCCACGGCTGGGCACGACCGCCTGACCTCGCCGATCCCCACTCCGGTGAACCGCCACCGCGCCCGGAGCTGGTAGACCTGCTCGTCGACCCACTCGTCGATCGATTCCGGGGACACCGACACCGGCGCCAGCAGTGAGATCATCGCCTCGGTCATCTGGCCGTTGTCCTAGTGGGTGTGCGGGCCTTCTGCGCCGCAGGCGCAGCTGACGATCTCGCGCGAGATGACGCGGCCGTTGCCAGTGTGCACGTGCGTCGTGCATGGCATGCAGGGGTCGAAGCTGCGGATCGCGCGCAGCACGTCGATGCCCTTGAAGTCCTCGGGCTTCTCGTAGTTCTCGAGCAGCGGCGTCGCCAGCACGGCTTCCTCGTAGGGGCCGGGGTTGCCGAAAGGGTCCTTCGGCGACGCCATCCAGGTCGAGGGGGTGAGGATCTGGTAGTTGTCGAGCACCCCGTTGTCCATCTCGAGATGGTGCGTGAGATAGCCGCGCGACGCGCTCCAGAAGCCGGCGCCGACGCGGAAGTCCTTGGGCACCTTGTACGGGGTCGACAGCTTGGCGTCGGCGCCGCCCTTGCGCAGCAGGTCATATGCGATGAGCAGGTTGTCGTAGGCGATCGCCGCGGTGTAGAGGATGCTGTACGCGCGGGCGCGGTTGCGCTCGAAGGCGCCCCAGGTCTCGGGCACGTGCCACTCGATCGTCTCGTTGGGCAGCGACGCCTTGGGCAGGTCGACGACGAGGCTGTGGCCCGTCGATGCGATGAACGGGGAGTCTCTGAAGTCCGCCCCGCCGGTCTGGGCGGTCGCCCACAGGCGCGAGTAGGCGCCGGTCTCCATCGCCTGCCGGTCCCAGCGCGGCGCCGTCGACCAGGAGTACTTCTCCTTCCAGCTCGTCGCGCCCGGCTTGGGGATCGTCTGCTTGTTCCACGGGTGCCACGGCGACAGCGGGTTGCCGGCCGGGTCGGTCGCAAACCGCTGGCCCTGGCCGTCGGTCCATTCCTCGTAGAAGGCGTGCTCGACGAACTCCTCGACGCCGGCGTTGAGCATCTGCAGGCTCGTCGTGACGAGCTCGCCGTCGACGATCACGCCCGGCGGCGCCCAGCGCCGGCGGCCCCAGTCGTCGCAGTTCTCGAACGTGGCGTCGTACGCGTAGGGGTCGTCCCACTGGCCGGGCTCGAGCATGCTCTTGGGCCGGGTGCCGACGTCACGATACTTCGGGTTGACGTCGTAGAAGAAGTCAGACAGGTCGTCCCAGATCGCCGCGGTCTTGCGGCCGTAGTCGAAGTACTTGACGACCCGCAGCATGATCTCGTTGAGGTCCGATGCGTCGATCGAGGCGCTGACGCCACCGGGGACGACCGTCTGCGGGTGCGGGAACTTGCCGCCGATCAGCACGTAGGCCTCACGCGCCAGGCGCGTGTAGTGCAGGCCCTCGAGGTACAGCTTGCCGGTCAGCGGCGTGAGGTCGGTCATGAGCTGCGACATGAGCTCGTAGCCGTGCGTCGCGCGGTTGCGCGTGCGGGTCTGCTCGGCGCGCTGCCAGATCTCGGGATTGGTCTCCCTGACGGCGGGCTCGGAGAAGTCCGGGCCCGCCAGCAGCGAGAGGTGGATCGGGTGGTCGTACAGGTACTCGATCGCCTGCAGCAGATTGCGGGCCGTGATCCCCATCGGCGGCGGGTGGACCCCGAACGCCATCTCGATCGCCAGCGCCGAGCAGTTGGCGTGCACCCCGCCGCAGACGCCGCAGGCGCGGCTCGAGATGAAGATCGCATCGCGCGGATCGCGCCCTTGGAGGATCACCTCGTAGCCGCGAAACAGCGTCGCCATCGAGGCCGTCTCGAGGACCTCGCGGTTGTCGAGGTCGACGACCGTGTGGAACGCCAGGGCTCCCGCGACCCGCGTGACCGGGTCGTAGTCGACGCGCCGGATGCTGCCGTTGCGCGCGAACAGCTCCTGCATGCGTGCGGGGTCGTCCTCGATCGGGGTCGGAAGCGGCGTCTCCGCGTAGGCGTAGGGATCGGCGACGCCCGGCTTCAGCGTCGCGTTGCCCTGGGCGTCGAACTCGATCGGGAGGTTCTTGAAGCACACAGCCGGCAGCTCCTCTGGGCATCCGCCCGTTCCGTGGCACGGTCGGCGCTCGAGCGAGGCCGCCGCTCCGTCTCAGGACTTGGGGCCGCGGAAGCTAGAGCACATGCAACAGCTGCCTGCAGCTTTGGAAGCTACGCTTCATGGATGATGGACCCGCAGCCCGAGCTTGCACCGCCGCTTGACGGCGAAGTTGGCTCGAGCGGCGTCAGCGAGCTCGACAAGGCCATCGGCGGGCTGTTCTGGGGCGACAACATCGTCTTCCAGGTCGTCGAGGGTGCGACGGTCGAACCGTTCTTCCGCGCGATCGCCGCCAGCGACGTCGCCTACGAGCGCCGCCTCGTCGTGCGCCTCGGCGAGGAGTCGCCGACGTTTGACGGCTTCGACGTCATCGACGCCCGCCCGAACGGCAGGCTCGCCCAGCCGGCGCCGCTGCTGCACGCGGTGTTCGAGCACTGTCGCGGCGCCGAGCGCAACCTGCTGCTGTTCGACGGGCTGGACGTCATGGCAGCCCGCTGGGGCGCCGAGCTCGCGGGACGCTTCTTCGCGACGTGCTGTCCGCAGCTGCTCGAGCTCGGCGCGATCGCCTATTGGTCGATGTCCGCCAGCAGCGGCCAGGCCGCGCTGCGCCGCACGGTCGAGGAGATCACGCAGTGCGTCTTCCTTCTCGACCAAGAGCGCCTGCGCATCGCCAAGGCCGAAGGACGACGGCTCGGCGTCGTCGGCAGCGTCTTCCGCTGCACCGAGGTCGACGGCCTGCCGATGCTGACCCCGGCGCCGATGGTCGCCCGGATCGGCAACGCCCTGCGCGCGGCACGCCTGCAGCGCAACCTCAGCCAGTCGGACCTCGCCCGCATCGCCGGCGTCTCGGCGAGCGCGATCTCGCAGGCCGAGCGCGGCCAGCGCGGCCTCTCGCTCGAGACCGTGCTCGGCCTCGCGCCCGGGCTCGACATCACGCTCGATGAGCTGCTGCGGGGCGAGGTCGCAAGCGGCTACCGCCTCGGCCGGCGCCGGTACCGCTCGCGTGACCGCAGCGGCGAGCGCGGCGACCCGCTGGCGCTGCTCGACGACCGACAGGCGGGACTGCGCGCGTACCTCGTGCAGATCCCGCGACGCGGCTCGGCCCGACCGCACATCGGCCACAAGGGCGTCGAGCTCGTCGCGGTCGCCAGCGGCCTCGTCCAGGTGCTGCTCGACACCGGCCGCCCCGTCCTCACCGCGGGCGAGACGCTCCTGCTCGACGACACGCCGATCACCGGCTGGCGCAACCTCGGCGTCGCCGAGGCCACGCTGTTCTGGATCCTGCGCGATCGCCGGCGCGACACGTAGC
>DASZOA010000065.1:0-7739 GCA_035551055.1 Solirubrobacteraceae bacterium | reverse complement strand
GAAGCCCGACTCGCCGATCTACGGCATGCCGATCCTCAACGTCGACGAGTCCAAGCAGATCATCGTCATCAAGCGCTCGATGGCGTCGGGCTTCGCGGGGATCGAGAACCCGCTCTTCTACGACGAGAAGACGCAGATGCTCTTCGGGGACGCGAAGGCCAGCGTCGCGGAGGTCACCAGCGAGCTCGCAGCGATCTAGGCGTCTAGGCCGCCGGGCGCGCCTGCGCTGCGCACCGTGCGCGTCACACCCGCCGCGCCGCGCCCGTCGCTCGCGCGCGAGGGGCTACCGCCTGATGGCGAGCTTCGTGCTGTCGGAGTCCTGGTTTCGGAACACGTCGACCGCGATCGTCGCGACCGACATGCGCGCGTCGCGGGCGCGCCCGAGCGACCGCTGGGCGGCCCGCGAGAGCTTGACGGTGACGACGAGCCTGCCGGCCCGGCGGTAGCCGAGCACGATCTGCGGGACCTTGACGAGCCTGCGCGAGTGGTTCGCGCGGCGCTTGGCCCTGACCGCCTTGCCCGGCCGGATCCTGCCCGCGACGGCGACGATGCCGGGCTCGTTCGAGGCGATCTCGATCCGCAGCCTGCCCGTCCGGCCGATCCGCTTGAGCTTGGAGAGGACCTTCACGGTCGGGCGCGGGGCGCTTGCGTCGAGGATCGCCCCGCCCGGACCGATCTGGCCGGGGGAGAGGACGATCGGGACGCCCGCCGCGCCGGTGCCGGACGTGCCCGGCGCCGCGCCGCCGTTGCCCAGCAGCGTCGGGAGCAGCACGTCGAGCACGTTGTCGGGAAGCACGCCGCCCGCGCCGCCGAGCACGCCGCCGAGCGTCTGGTCGACGACGCCGGTGACGGTCTGCCCGGTGTCGGTGACGATCGTCCCCACGCTCGGCAGCAGGCCGCCGAGCTGGGCGTGTGCGGGCGCCGCGGCGACGGCGCCGCCCAGCGCTGCGATCGAGAGCAGCGCCGCTGCGCGGCGCGAGCGAACGGGGGGCATGACGCCGTGTTCGGCGGCGCGCGCTCTTCCTTGAGGCGAGCCCCTGCCAGACTGAAGACAGATGATCAATCGTGCCGACGCCCTCGTCGCGCTCGCCGACGAGCAGTTCGACGTCGTCGTCGTCGGAGGCGGCATCACGGGCGCCGGCGTCGCACTGGACGCCGCGGCGCGGGGCTACAGCGTCGCGCTCGTCGAGCGCGCCGACTTCTCGGCCGGCACCTCGAGCCGATCGTCGAAGCTCGTCCACGGCGGTCTGCGCTACCTGCAGAACTTCGACCTGGGCCTCGTCCGCGAGGCCCTGCTCGAGCGCCAGCTCATGGTCGCGCTGGCGCCGCACCTCGTCCATCCGCTGCCGCTCGTCGTCGCCGCCTTCCAGGGAGCGCGCCCCGACCGCCTGACCGGCGTCGGCCTGAACCTCTACGACGTCATGGCCGTCGAGCGGCTGCGCGGATGGTCACGTCACCCGCGCGCCCGGCGCGGGCGCCCGGCCGTGGGGCCGCTGGAGCGCGACTTCTCCGAGTGGAGCCCCGAGCGCCACCGCACGATCTCCGGCGAGGAGGTGCTCGAGCTCGTCCCGGCGCTCGAGCGGCGCGCTCCCACGTCCGGCTACCTGTTCTACGACTGCCAGACCGACGACGCTCGGCTCGTGCTGACCGTGCTCGGCGAGGCCGAGCGCTTCGGGACGGTCTGCGCGAACCGGCTCGACGTCTTCGAGCTCGTGCGCGACGACGCGGGCCGCGCCGCCGGCGTGAAGGTGCGCGACGCCGCCGGCGGCGGCGAGTTCGTCGTGCGCGCGTCGAACGTCGTCAACGCGACCGGCGTCTGGGCCGACCGGCTGCGGCCCGAGGAGCTGCACGACGAGGCCGAGGTCCCGCGCATCCGTCCCAGCCGCGGCACGCACATCACCGTGCGCCACGAGGATCTGCCGCTCGCCGGCGGCGGCGCGATCGTCCCGGCCGGCGGCGGCCGCTCGATCTTCGCGCTGCCGTGGCTGGGGCGCACCCTGCTCGGGACGACCGACAACGACTACGCCGGGGAGCTGGACGGCGTGCACCACGTCGCGCCGTCCGACGAGGACATCGCCTACCTGCTCGACGCGACGAACGAGTACTTCGGCACCGCGCTGGGCCCGCAGGACCTGACCGGCGCCTACGCCGGGGTGCGGCCGCTGATCACGACCGGCGACCCGAAGAAGTCCGTCGACATCTCGCGCAAGGCCGAGCTCTACGAGACGTCGAGCGGCATGGTCACGATCACCGGCGGCAAGCTGACGACCTGGCGGCGGATGGCGAAGCTGGCGGTCGACCGGCTCGTCGAGCGCGAGGCGCGCGACGCGCCGTGCCGCACGCACGAGATCCCGCTCGGCGCGCCCGTCGACGTCGCCGAGCTGCCGCACGTCGACGGCGTGCCGCAAGCCTCCTACGCCGCGCTCGCCAACCGCTACGGCCACGCCGCCCACGACGTCCTGGCGGTGGCCCGCGAGCGCGGCGAGCTCGCGCAGCCGATCGTCCCCGGCCTGCCCGATCTGCTCGCCGAGACGACGTTCGCCGTCCGCCGCGAGCAGGCGCGCACGATCGGCGACGTCCTGCTGCGGCGCACCCGCCTGGGGCTGCTCGCCGGCCGCGACCTGGATCCCGGCGGCCTCGCGGTGCGGCACGTCGGCGCGGCGCTCGCGTCCGAGCTGGGCTGGGACGAACGCGAGCTCGGCGCGCAGCTGGAGGCCTGGCACGCCGAGGCACGCGCCGAAGGCGTCGTCGGCAGCGCGTAACTTTGCCCCCTCTCGCCGGTTGAAACGCCCCGATGCGCCGTCCACTCGCCCTCATGCCCACGCTCGCCGTCCTCGTCGCGGTGGCCGCGGCTCCGGCGCACGCCGGCTTCTTCCCGGGCGATGCCGTCGACGGGCCCAATCCCGAGATCCGCTCGCTCGGCGACGTCGACCTCGCGCGCGACGGCACCGGCGCGCTGGCCTATGTGCGCGGGGTCGGGGGCGTCGACCGCATCTTCGTCTCGCGCTTCGCCGACGCGGTCTTCAAGCCGGGCGAGCCGATCGACGCGGCGCTGCCGACGGCGAGCTCGCAGCCGGTCGTCGGCGCCGCCGACGGTGGGCGGCTCGTCGTCGTGTTCGTCAGCGGCGGGGTCGTGCACGGCGTCGTGCGGCCCGCCGGCGCGGGCTGGTCGCCGCCGGTCCCGCTCGCGCTCGGCGCAGATCCCTCCGTCGACATGTCGATCAACGGAACCGCGTACGCCACGTTCACCTCGGGCGGGGACGTGCGCGTCGCGCGCCTGGACCGCCGGACGAACACCTGGGAGACGCTCGCGCAGCCCGCCGACGTCGACCCGGGGCGGGAGGCGGGCACCGCGGGCGGACGCTCGCGCGTGGCGATCTCGGCCGACGGGATCGGTGTCGTGACATGGGGCGAGGCCGGGCACGTCTACGCGCGCAAGATGTTCGGCGCGAAGCTGTCCAACGCCCCCCAGGACCTCACGCCGACCGAGTTCGCGGGCCGCGTTCCGGTCCTCTCCGACCTGCCCGACATCGACGCCGAGGACGACTCGAGCTACGCCTGGGTCGTCTTTCGCCAGCGCTTCGCCGACGGCGGCACGCGGATCCTCGCGCGCCGCCAGCGCGGCACGACGTTCGATCCGCCGGTCGCGATCGACGAGCCCGCGGGCGAGCCGGTCGGCGCGCCGCGGATCGACCTCAACGGCCGCGGCGTCGGGATCGGCACGACCTCCGGCGCCCAGAGCGGACAGCCGATGGCGGCGATCCTCCAGCGCGACACGTTCGGCACGGGCAGCCGGCTGTTCGCCCCGAGCGTGCCGCCGGCGACCATCGTCCCGGCGATCTCCGAGAACAACAGCGGGATGATCGGCGCCGTGCTCGGCGGCGCCGGCCAGGCGCCATACGTCCGCGTGCGCGCGATCGAGGACTACAAGCCCGGTCCGGAGGCGGTGCTCTCCCGGCCCGAGCTCGGCGCGGTCGCGCCGGAGCTCGGCTTCGACGTCGCAACCGACCGCGCGAGCGGCGTGGTCGCGGCCTGGGTGCAGGGCGCGCCCGACCAGCGCCGGATCGTCGCCGGCTACCTCGACCGCCCGCCCGGCTTCTTCTCCGGCTACACGTCGCAGCGCTGCTGCCAGAGCGCGCTGCCGCAGCTGACCTGGCAGCCGGCGTTCAACCTCTGGGGCGCGGTGCGCTACGTCGTGACGATCGACGGAAAGATCGTCGGCGAGACGGCCGACACGAGCCTGCGGACGACGACGCGGATCACGGGTCCGACCCACACCTGGCAGGTGCTCGCCGTCGACATCCGCGGGCAGGTCAAGCGCTCGCGCACGCGGCGACTGCGGATCGACGACGTCGACCCGCGCCTGAGCGTGCGCTACGCGCGCGAGCGGCGCGTCGTGCGGCTGTCGGTGCGCGCGCGCGACCCCGACCCGCGCGGCCATCGCTCCACCGGCGTGCGCTCGATCGTCGTCTCCTGGGGCGACCGGACCAAGGGCGCGCGCGGACGGTCGGCGCTGCGCGCGCGCCACCGCTACGGCGGCACGGGCACCTTCCCGCTCGAGATCACCGCGACCGACCGGGCCGGCAACCGCAGCGTCGTGCGGCGCAGCGTCCGGATCGGCTGATGCGCCGCCACGCCGTCGCCGCAACGGGTCGCACGCTCGCGCTGTGCAAGCGGCCGTGGCTGATGGGGATCGTCAACGCCGCGCCGGACTCCTTCTCTGACGGCGGCGCGCACCCCGACCTCGACGCCCGCGTCGCGCTCGCCGCCGAGCTGATCGCGGCGGGCGCGGACATCATCGACGTCGGCGGCGAGTCGGCGATCACGCTGCGCCCGCCCGTCGCCGTCGAGGAGGAGCTCGAGCGCGTCGTGCCGCTCGTGCGGCGGCTGGTCGGCGAGCTGGGCGCGCTCGTCTCGGTCGAGACGTACAAGCCCGCGGTCGCCGAGGCCGCGATCGCCGCCGGCGCCGCGATCGTCAACGACGTCAGCGGGCTGCGCGACCCGGCGCTGGCCGACGTCTGCGCGCGGACCGGCGCCGCGCTCGTGCTCATGCACACCCGCGCCGCTCCCAAGCAGCGCCTGCAGGACCCGACGCTCTACGACGACGTCGCCGCCGACGTCGCGCGCTTTCTCGCCGAGCGGATCGAGCTGGCCCGCGCGCACGGCGTGCGCGACGAGCAGCTGATCCTCGATCCCGGCCCCGACTTCGCCAAGACGCCGGCCCAGACGGTCGCGGTGCTGGGCCGCCTGGCCGAGCTGCAGGCGCTCGGCCGCCCGCTGCTGCTGGCCGTCTCGCGCAAGGACTTCGTGGGCGCGCTGACCGGGCGCCCGCCGCGCGAGCGGCTCGCCGGCACGCTCGCGGCGATCGGCCACGGCGTCGACGCCGGGGCGCAGATCCTGCGCGTCCACGACGTCGCCGCGGTCGCCGACTATCTCGCGGTGCGCGCCGCCCTGCGCGGCGAGGCCGACGTCGCCGCGCACGTGGCGCTCGACGACGCGATCCGCCACGCTCGCTAACGTCTACGCGACACGAGTCGCCGACCGCTGTCCAACGCGGCCGGACGCCCACCGACGATCCACAGGAGGACCCATGTCCGTCGTCTCCCGCTCCGCCCTGGAGTCAAGCTCGCTGGCCGACCTGCACGAGATCGCCTCCGAGCTCGGGCTCGACGGCTACCGCCGGCTGCGCAAGGGCGATCTGGTCAGCGCGATCATCGAGCGCCAGGGCGCCGACGGCGACGAGCCGCAGGCGGCCGCGGAGGCCCCCGCGGGGGGCGAGGTCGAGGCCGACGAGCGGCCGGCGCGCCGCTCGCGCCGCGGCGGTCGCGGCCGCGGCCGCGCGCGCGACCGCGACCCCGGCGACATCGAGGTCGGCGTCGACGAGGGCGACGTCGAGGCGCCGGCGCCCGCGCGCGCCGGGCGCGACCGCGCCGGGCGCGGCCGCGACACCGACGGCGACCGCGCCGCGAGCGAGGAGCGGATCGCGACCGGCATCGTCGAGCTGCTGCCCAACGGCTCGGGCTTCGTGCGCGTCGCGCCGCCCGATCCCTCCGACGACGACGTCTACATCTCGGCAGCGCAGGTGCGCCGCTGCGAGCTCGTCGACGGCGACGAGATCGCGGGCCCGGTGCGCGCGCCGCGCCGCTCGGAGCGCTACCCGTCGCTGATCCGCGTCGACACGATCAACGGCCGCGCGGCCGACGAGGTCGCCGAGGGCACGAAGTACGACGACCTGCCGTGTACCTGGGCCGGCGAGCGGATCGCGCTCGACGACGAGGACCCGACGCTGAAGGCGATCGAGTGGCTCACCCCGTTCGGCCGCGGCTCGCGCGTGGCGATCGTCGGCGGCCCGCGCGCGGGCAAGACCGAGGCGCTGCGCCGGCTCGCCGGCGCGCTCGCGCGCCACGAGGAGCTCGAGTGCAGCCTCGTGCTGGCCGGCGTGCGTCCGGAGGAGATCGGCGACTGGAAGGCCGGCCCGCTGCAGCCCACGGTCGAGCTGACGCTCTGCACCGCGGTCGACAGTCACGGCCAGGCGATCGAGCGCGCGGTCGAGACCGGCCGCCGCGTCGCCGCCCGCGGCGGTCACGCGGTCGTGCTGATCGACACGCTCGAGCACGTGCCCGCCGCGCTCGCGCGCCGCGTGCTGGCGGCGGCGCGCAACATCGTCGACGGCGGCTCGCTGACGATCGTCGCGACCGCGCCCGCGCCGCTGGGCGGCGAGACGACGGTGATCGCGCTCGATGCCGCGCTGACCGCGAGCGGGCGCATCCCCGCGCTCGACCTGCCCGCGAGCGGGACGATCCACCCCGAGCTGCTCGTCGGGGAGAAGGGCGCGGCGGCGATCGCCGAGGCGCGCGCAACGGCGCTCGCCGGCTGAGTGGTTCTCCCGCCGCGCGGGCTGCCGCCGGCCGTCAGCGCGGCACGTAGGCGACCCGGTCCCAGGAGGGCTCGGGCGACAGCTCGATCGCCTGGTTGTCGCGATCGGGCTGGGTGTAGCCGAAGGTCTGGGTGTCGACGAAGAACGCGATGTCCAGCTCGCCCTCCTTGACGCGCTGGTCGAGCCAGGCCGAGCGGAAGACCAGCCGCCGCAGCCAGTGCACGAGCGAGCGGTCCGACGGGCCGCACAGCTCCGGCCAGCAGTCGTTGACGTGCTCGCCGAGGGCCGAGGCGGGGGCCTGGATCTCGCCGTTGACGGCGAGGTTGACGAGGTCGTCGAGCTCGGCGCCGCCGAGGCGGCCGTGGACGAAGCCGAGCTTCAGGGCCGCCTGCTCGCAGCGCTCGCCGAAGTCGCGCTCGTTGAAGGTGAAGCGCAGCTCCCCGTACTCGAGCACGAAGTCCTCCCCCGAGTCGTAGTTGCCGCGTCGCTGGGTCTCGTCCATGACGCGTCGGCATCCTAGGTGCGACTCCTTCCCCTAAGAGCGAGTGCACGTGAAGTTGCACCCCGATCCGCCGGCGCGGCTCTCGAGGATCACGAACGGCGCGCTCGGGGAACGCTTTCAGCGTGATGGACTACGACGTCGAGCTCGTCCCAGCGCCCGATCGCGACCAGACCGAGGAGGCGCTCGTCGTCTCCTACGCCGACGGGTCCAGCGAGCGCATGCGCCTGCACGAGTACTCGCGCGTGTACGCGATCCCCGGCCTGTACGAGGAGGTCGTCCAGCGCCGCCTGCGCTGCGAGACGCCGGACAAGCTCGCCGACCTGCTCCTGCGCTGCGCCGCCGACGCGGGGGTCGAGCCGC
>DASZOA010000064.1:0-7012 GCA_035551055.1 Solirubrobacteraceae bacterium | reverse complement strand
GTGCTGGCCGGAGCGGCACTCAACAGCGTCCTGAGCGGCAGCGAGGAGGGCAAGCGCGACGCCGCGCGCGCGCTCGCCGAACTCCGTGCGCGAAATGAACGGCTGACCCGCACGCTCAAGCGGATCCGACGCGGGAGCGCGCGCGACGAGCGCAGGCTGCGGATCCTCAGGCGCCAGTTGCAGCCCATCCGGGCCGCGAGATGAGCGCCGCGCCGTCCGGCCCGCAGCGCTCGATCCCGGCCGCATGCGACCGCGCCGGCGGGGCTCGACCTACGCCTCGCGCAGCTCGGCCGCCGCGTGCTCGGGCGCGACCGTGTTGAGGCGCACGCCGGTGCCGAGCTCGAGCCCGGCCTCGTGCGTGAGCCGCGGCACGATCTCGATCCGCCAGCAGAAGCGATCGGCGTCGCGCGGCGCCGTGCGCACCCACAGGTTCAGCGGCGGGTTGGCGCCGAAGCGCCGGCGCAGGCGCGACAGCGCGTCGTGCAGCAGCGCGGCGCCGCTCGGTCCGTCGGCCTCGAAGCGCTCGCGGCGTCGCCGCGGGCTCAGCATCATCGAGTACTCGTGGCGCGAGGCGTATGGGCAGGTGAGCACCGCCTCGTCGTCGATCGCGACCACGCGCTCGCGGCGGCGGACCTCCTCCTGGGTGAGGTCCTCGAGCAGGTTGCCGCCCATCGTGCGAACGGCGTAGGCCCCGAAGCGCTCGCGCTCGCGCGCGACGATCGCCGGCACGAAGCCCAGCGAGAACAGCTGCGCGTGCGTATGCGGCTGCGTGGCGCCGGCCTCGAGGCGCTCGTTCACGCAGACGTGCACGTAGGCCGCCCGCTCCTGTGCGCGCATTCGCTCGCGCCACACCTCGACGGCGGCCTGTACCTGCTCGCTCGTCAGCTCGGCAAGCGACACGACCGGCTCGGGGCTGCTGACGATGACCTCGTGGGCCCCGCGCCCGGCGAGCGCCGCGTAGAGCTCGGGACGCGCGTCGGACCGCGGCTCGGGCGCATCGCGCGCGAGCGCGGGGTGGAGGTTGGGGACGACGCGCACGGTCCATCCCGGGCCGTCCGTCCCGCCCCCGTCGCGTCGCAGCGCGTACAGCTCTGGCGGCGTGCGGTCCTCGTGGCCCTCGGCGAAGGGATCGTCGGCGGGGTCGATCGCCTGCGGTGGCACGACGGTCAGCTCGCCGCCGGGTCGCTGGGCCCGGCCGGTCGCGACGATCGCGCGCAGGCCGGTGAGCGGGTCGATGCGGATCTCGGGCACCGCCCGCACTATGACGAGCGCCGCACGTCCGCCGCGCCTGCCTCGTCGCCCCGCCGGCTCAGCCGGCGACGCCGCCGAGGGCGTAGCGCTCGATCTCGGCGGCGAGCTCGGCCTCGCTGTCGAAGCCGCCCTGATGGACGAGGACGAGCTTGCCGCGCGCGTCGTAGAAGGCCGTCGCCGGCAGCCCCGCCGCGCGGTAGCGCCCGGCGACGGCCAGGCGCGGGTCCTCGAACGAGGGATAGGGCATCGGATAGCGCGCCGCCAGCTCGCGTGCGGCGTCGCGGTTGTCGCCGGAGTTCACGCCGAGGAACGCCACGCGGTCGGCGCGCTCGAGCGCCTGGCGCTGGAAGAACGGCAGCTCGTAGCGGCACGGGTCGCACCACGACGCCCACAGGTTCACGACGACAGGGTGGCCGCGCAGCGCGCGCAGCTGCGCGTCGAGCGCGCGGGCGCCGCCGGGCACCAGCTCGTTGACGCGCCGGTGCAGCGCTGCGAGGACGGGCGGTGCGCCCGCCGCCGGCTGCGAGACCTCGGCGAGCGAGAGCGGCTCCGGCGGCTCCGCCGTCGCACGGTCGCCGCCGCGCGTCTGAGCGATGCCGACGACGACGAGCGCGGTGACGGCGAGGGCGGCGATCGCGATGATGGCCTTGCGCATTGCGGCAAGGGTCGCAGAACCCGGGAACGCCGCACGCCACCGGCGGCGCGTTCGCTATGCTGCGTTCGGACGGGGGTACGGGCGCCTGTCGCCGTAGCGCCTCACCTCGCCCACCGGGCTCGTCCCGGGCATCTGGATCGCGAGGGCACCCGCACGCGGTCCACATCACGTTCGAGCAGGAAGCCGACCTTGGCTGATTCCACGCCAGTGGCCGCCGTGGCCACGTCCGTTCCCAATCGCTCCGATATCGCGCGCGCCGAGAAGTTCACCCGCGAGGCCTTCGTGCACGCGGGCGAGACGCCCGAGGTCGCGCTGGCCGTCGGCACCGCCCGCCGCCGGGCGCTCGAGGCCGCGCTGGCGGAGATCGACGCCGGCGCGAAGGTCCCCTCGACGGAGTGGCGGCGGCGCTACTCGCTCATGCTCGGGCTCGAGCGCGTGCTGTCCGATGACGAGCCCAAGCTCGCCGACGGCACGCTGCTCAACCCGCACCAGGTCGACGCGCTGTCGGGCACGCTGACCGCGCTGCTCGCCGAGGCGCAGCGCGGCAACGGCAACGGCAACCGCAACGGCGGCGGCGCGGAGCGTGCGGCCGCGCCGGTGCTCGCCGTCGACGACGAGGACTACGAGGAGCGCGCGGCGCCGTCGGCGGCCGACGAGGACTACGACGGGCCCGCGGCGGCGAGCGCGGACGACGAGGACGACGAGCCCGAGCTCATCGAGCCGCTGGACTTCGAGGTCGAGATCGACATCGGCGACGACGTGGACGAGGACGAGAGCGACGACGAGCCCGACGAGGAGGCTGCCGACGCCGCGCTCGACGCCGACCAGCTCGACGAGGCCCCCGACGATCCCAACGCCCACAAGCGCTTCTGGTTCGAGCACGCCACCGGCGCGGGCAAGACCGTCGCGGCGATGGGCTTCGTCGACGCCTCGCGGACCGGCGGGATCCTGATCCTCACCCACCGTCGCAACCTCGTCGACCAGTTCCACGGCGAGCTGCGCGACCGCGGCTACGCCAAGCGCGTCACGCCGGCGCTGCTCAAGGGCCAGGACGCTGCCAACGGACCGGTCACCGTCGAGACCTACCAGTGGTTCGTGCGCAACGCCGGCAACGTCTCGTCGGCCTACTCGATCGTCATCTGCGATGAGGCGCACACCGCGCTGGGCGAGAAGACGAGCGCGGCGATCCGCGCGTGGTCGGGACCGATCTTCATCGGCATGACCGCGACCGGCGCGCTGATCGCGCGTCACGTCACCGACCTGTTCCCGACGCAGACGTCGCGCTTCGACCTCGCCCAGGCCGCCCGGCGCGGCGTCATCGCGCCGCTGCGCTGCGTCCGCATCCCGCCGGGGCCCGGCGTGCGCACGATCGCCAAGGTCCCGCTGCGCCGCGGCGAGGTCGACACGGAGTTCGACCAGGAGATGCTCGCCGAGCTGCTCGACCAGGCGCCGTTCAACTATGCCGTTGCCGACCTCTACAAGACGCGCTTCGACGGCGTGCCGGGCGTCGTCTACGCCGCCGGCGTGCGTCATGCCTACAACGTCGCGGAGGCGTTCCGCGAGCAGGGCCTGAAGGCGATGGGCGTCTCCGGCGAGACGCCCAAGCGCGAGCTCGCCGAGATCCTCGCAAGCTACGAGCGCGGCGACATCGACGTGCTCGTCAACGCGCAGCTGCTCGCCGAGGGGTGGAACTCGCCACGCGCGACGGTCTGCATGCACCTCGCGCCGACCGCCTCCAAGCGCATCTACCAGCAGCGCGTCGGCCGCGTCACGCGCCGCCATCCGGGCAAGGAGGCCGGCATCGTCGGCGACTTCGTCGCACCGGACACCAAGAACGACGACCCCGTCGTGACGCTGCACTCCCTGCTGGACCGCGACGTCTACCGCGGCGGCGCGATCGTCGTCGGCCCGGTGCGGCGCGGGCGCGGCCGGCGGGTGCGCGTGGAGCGCCGCGTGCTGCCGGTGACCGCCGACGAGGACCGGCGGATCGAGGTCTTCGAGCGCGAGCTGTGGCGGATCGCGGTCGAGCACCTGCCCTACGGCGAGCAGATCCAGTGGGCCGCGCTGGCGGGCGCGCGGGTCGCGCCGAGCGGCTGGCGGCGGGCGCGCGCGATGTTGCACTTCGACCGCGGCGGCGAGTTCAAGCGCGCCTTCCTGCTGACCGCGGTGCAGCGCAACCGCAACCCGCAGCTGCGCATCCGCGCGTTGCAGGAGATCGCCGCCTCGCGCGACGCCGAGGCGTTCGACACCGCGGTCGACGTGATCGGCACGTGGACGCGCGACGAGCGCCGCGAGGGCACGAAGGTCATGCTGCTCGCGCTGGCCGAGAAGCGCATCGGGCGCCGCGACCAGGCCAACGCATGGATCTGGCGGCTGGCGTCATACACGCGCGAGGTCCACGAGGAGTACGCTGTCCAGCGCTGGCCGGAGACGAAGCGGCTGCTCGGGCTGCTCGTGAACTCCAGCGGCGCCGCCCACGCGCGCAACGCGCGCCGGCTCGTGCACGCGGCGCGCAAGCAGGACCGGCGCCTCAGCGCAGCGCTGCTCGCCGCGGCGATCGCCCATACGCCAGAGGGCGAGGAGATCCTGCGCGGCGCGCGCACGCGCCTGGCACGCAAGCCGAGCGCGCTGTCGCGCGAGCTGCTGCGCAACTTCCCGAAGGGCAGGGGACGGCGCGGCAGCCGGCGGCGGCGCAAGAAGGCCGCCGGCGCGGACGGCGCGGCCGAGGCGGTGGCGGTCTCGGCGGCCGCGGCGCAGGGAGCGCCGGGCGCGCCCGACGGCGCCGGGCCGGGCGACAGCCTGCCGCAGCCGCAGCCATCGCGCACCGACTCCGAGGCGCCGGGCGCCGGTGAGCAGGAGGCCGAGGCCGCCCGCGAGCAGGAGGCCGAGACCGCCGTCGAGCAGGAGGCGGAGGCGGCAGTGGGCGATCGCTCGCGCCACTCGCGCCGCCCGCGAGCGCGCAAGCGGGCCGGCCCCGCGGTCGACGAAGCCGTGGCCGTCGAGGCGATCGCCGGCGCCGCGGCCGCGGTGATGGCCGCGCGCGAGAGCAGGCCCGGCGCCGGTGCGCAAGCCGACCCGGCGCCTGCGGCGACGGATGCGGCGGCCGCCGCGGCGGAGCCGAGCGCTGCGGCCCCGGACGTGGGCGGGCCCGCGGCCGGCGACGAGGTCAAGCCCAAGCGCCGCCGCGCGACGGCCGCGAAGGCGAAGGCCGCGCCCGAATCCGCCGCGCTCGTCGAGGCCAAGCCCAAGCGTCGGCGCGCTCCCGCGCGGAGCACGGCCGCTGAGCCGGGCGCCGACGAGACGGCCGGTCGCGCAGCGCTCGACGACGGTGTCGAGTCCGCCGCCTGAGCGCGGCGCCTACGGATTCAGGCTGCGCGGCGTCGACGGCGCGCGCGAGCTGCTCGTCGATGCTCCCGGCACCTGGCCCGCGCTCGAGCTGCACTGGCGCGTCGACGACGGACCGCTGCCCGAGCACGAGCTCGTGTCCGATCAGCGCGCCGAGCTGCTGCTCACCGCGGGCGGCTGGGTCGCGATCGAGCGGGCGAGCCTGCGCGCCGACTACGCGCTGCCGCGCGAGGTCTCGCCGGGCGCGCTCGTGCACCCGCACCTCGCGTCGGTCGCCGCGGTCGCGTCGCGCGGGCTGGGGCGCGCGAGCTTCCACTCCGGCGCCGGCGCGCTCGGCGACGGCGCGTGGGCGGTGCTCGGCGACAAGGAGGCCGGCAAGAGCTCGACGCTGGCCTGGCTTGCGCTGTCGGGACATCCGGTGCTGGCCGACGACCTCGTCGTGCTCGACGACGGTCGCGTGCTTGCCGGCCCGCGCTCGATCGACCTGCGCGAGACGTCGGCGCTGCAACTCGGCGTCGGCGAGCCGCTGGGCCGCATCGGGCTGCGCGACCGCTGGCGCCTGCAGCTGTCGCCGGCGCCCGCCGAGCTGCCGCTACGCGGTTGGATCGTGCTCGCGTGGGGCTACGGCGCGCCGTCGCTCGAGGCGGTGCGGGGCGCCGCCCGGCTGCAGGCGATCCTCCCGCACCGCGCCGTGCGGCTGCTGCCGGCCGATCCGAGCGCGCTCGTCGAGCTCAGCGCCCTGCCGTGCTACCGGCTGCGCCGGTCGCGCAAGTGGTCCTCCCTCGCCAGCGCGACGCGGCTGCTCGTCGAGCGGCTCTCCGGCTAGGAGCCGTTGACGACGCCCGGCCTCCTCAGGAACAGCACGCCGTCGCCCGAGCTGCCGCTCAGCCCGGCCTGGGTGAGCTCGTGCACGCTGCCGAGCGCAGACAGGCGGGGCGGCTCGTAGGTGCGGTCGGTCGTAGCGGGGGTCAGATCGGCCATGGCGGGTCCTTTCGCCTGAACGGAAATCGGGAGACGACAACCCTAACGGCGGTTGGCGCCGGTCAGCCTGACCGATGGTCTAGGACTGCCGGGCGAATCGTGCGCGAGCCACGCGGCCTGCATGAGCGTCAGCGACGGGCACGCCGGTGACGGCGAGCGCCAGTGCTCACGCAGCGCGTCGACGTCGACGAGCGCGCGGGGAACGCCGTCGCCGTCCCATCCCGCGGCGAACGCGCGGCTGTGGCGATGCCAGAACGCCGCGTCGAACGAGGCCTTCCGGGTGCGGGCGGCGAGCGCGTCGGGCAGCCAGCCGGAGAACAGCGCCTGCAGTGCGCGCTCGTGGCTGGCGAAGCCGCCGCGCGCCGCGGCCGCATGCGCGACCGCGCTCCACAGCTGCGGCGCACACAGCGGGTGCGCGAGCAGGACGTCCTCCGCGGCGGCGCAGACGGCAAGCGACGCGCGCGCGTCGCGCAGGTAGCGCGCGCCGAGCTCGAAGCCCATCCGGGCGCCGAGCGGGGCGCGTGGCGTGGCGGCCGCCTCGGCGGCCATCGCGCGCGTCGCCGCGCGACGGGCGGCCGCGCGCAGCCACGGGTAGGTGATCGGGCTGCGGCGGGCGATCACGGCGGCGCGCGCTCGCCGCGGCGCGCCCGCCAGCGCACGGCTCGCGAGGTCACGCGGGCGCATGCGCCGCGGTGTGCGCTGGGGCAACTCGAACAGCTGGTCGCCGCCGAGCCCGGTCAGCAGCGAGCCCCCGCGCGCCCGCTCGAGCAGCGGCAGGTG
>DASZOA010000063.1:0-7726 GCA_035551055.1 Solirubrobacteraceae bacterium | reverse complement strand
GCGGGGGTGAGGCCGCGGTCGGCGCGCGACTGGGGGCGCCGCGCCGGGGGGCGGGCCGAGCACGGGAGAGCGTGTCGGCTGCGTGTGCGCTACGAACCCCTGCGCGACACGGACGCCGGCCGACCCTCGCGTGCGCGCGCGATCGCGAGACGCATCCTCGAGGACACAGCGAGCCCCCGCGTCGCGGCGGCGTCACTCGACCAGGGGGTGTGCGCATTGCGTCCACCACGGGGACGGAACATCCACAACCCCCGTCGCGACGCGGTTCTGAACGCCCTCTCCCCCCGCGACGCGGCTTGACTCGTGAGTGAGTGATCACTTACATTGCGCCGGTGCTGTCCCGCCTCGCCCGCCTGGTCACCGAACGCCCCCGCCGGGTGCTCGTCGCGGCGGTCGCGTTCCTCGCCGTGGCGATCGCGTTCGGCGCTCCCGTGGCCGGCAAGCTGTCGGTCGACCCGGACCTCGACTTCATCGACGCTCGAGCCGAGAGCAACGTCACCGGCGACGAGCTGCGCGCGGCCGTCGGGAGCGGGCTCAGCCCGGGCATCGTCGTGCTCGTGCGGACCGGCGAACCCGTCCGCAGCGATGCCGGCCGCGCGAAGCTGCGCCGGGTCGTCGCGAAGGTCGAGTCCGTGGCCGGCGTCGCGCGGACGCGCTCGGCCCTGACCGACCCGCGGCCGGCGAGCCCGTTCGTCTCGCGCGACGGCGATGCGACCTTCGTCGCCGTCTTCGTGCGCTCCGGCGCCGACGGCGAGCAGGTCGGGCGGCGCGTCGACCGGGCGCTCGACGGCGTCGCGGGCGTCAGCGTCGGCGGCCTCGCGGTGGCCGGCCCGGCGGTCGGCGACCAGGTCTCCGAGGATCTCGCGAAGGCCGAGCTGCTCGCCTTCCCGCTGCTGTTCGCGCTCGCGCTCGTCGTCTTTCGCGGTGCGATCGCGGCGCTGCTGCCGCTGTTCGTCGGCCTGATGACGATCATGGCGACGTTCCTCGGGCTGCGGCTGTTCAACGAGGCGACGCCGCTGTCGATCTTCGCGCTGAACCTCGCCATCGGCCTCGGCCTCGGCCTGGCGATCGATTACGCGCTGTTCATCCTGTCGCGCTACCGCGAGGAGATGGAGCGCGACGGGCCGGGCCGGGAGGCGCTGCTGCGCACGCTGCGGACCGCCGGGCGCACCGTCGTGTTCAGCTCGCTGACCGTCGCCGCGGCGATGCTGTCGCTGCTCGTCTTCCCACAGCGCTTCCTGTACTCGATGGCGATCAGCGGCTCGCTCACCGCGCTCGGCGCGGGCCTCATCTCGCTGACCGCGCTGCCGGCGCTGCTCATGGTGCTCGGCGAGCGCGTCGACGCGCTCGCCCCGAAGCGCTGGCGCCACCGCGAGGCCGCCACCCGAAGCGGCTTCTGGTACCGCCTGTCGCACCGCGTGATGCGCCGGCCGGTGCTCGTCGCGGTCGCGAGCGCGGCGGTGCTGCTCGCCGCCGGGATCCCGTTCCTGCGGATCGACTTCGTCGGCGTCGACGCGAGCGTGCTGCCCGACAGCGCCGAGGCCAAGCAGGTCGACAACGCGCTGCGCAGCGAGTTCCCGCCGGGGCGCGCCTCGCCGCTGCACGTCGCCGTCAGCGCCCCGCCGAGCAGCGCCCGCGAGCTGCGCGCGTACGCGCGGCGACTGGCGGCGAGGGCGGGCGTCGCCGAGGTCGACCCCCCGCGCTTCGTCGGCGACGACACGTGGCTGGTGGGCGTCGTGCCGGCGGTCGGCGCGCTCGAGAAGCCCGCGCTGGATCTCGTCCGCGCCGTGCGCGCCGGTCCCGCGCCCGGGCCCGTCCGCGTCGCCGGGGAGTCGGCGCGCTTCGTCGACCAGCGCGCCGGCCTCGCCGAGCGCCTGCCGCTCGCGGTCGCCGTGCTCGCGATCACCACGCTGCTGATCCTGTTCGCGATGACCGGGTCGGTGATCCTGCCGCTCAAGGCGCTGCTGATGAACGTGCTCGGGCTGAGCGCGGCCTTCGGACTGCTCGTGTTCATCTTCCAGGACGGGCGCCTGGAGGGGCTGCTGGACTACACGAGCCAGGGTGGGCTGGAGATCACCCAGCCGCTCGTGCTGCTTGCGGTCGCGTTCGGGCTGAGCACCGACTACGGCGTGTTCCTGCTGACGCGCATCAAGGAGGCCCGCGACGCGGGCGTGCCGAACGACGAGGCGGTTGCGGTCGGCCTGCAGCGCACCGGACGGGTCGTCACCGCCGCCGCGCTGCTGCTGGCGGTCGCGATCGGCGCCTTCGCCACCTCCGAGATCGTGTTCATCAAGCAGGTCGGCGTCGGCACCGCCGCGGCCGTCCTGATCGACGCGACGATCATCCGCGCGCTGCTGGTGCCGGCGCTCATGAAGCTGCTCGGCGAGCGCAACTGGTGGGCGCCGCGCCCGCTCGCCCGGCTGCACTCGCGCCTGCGCCTCGGCGAGGCGTAGCCACGCCCCCGGCTACGCCGACGAACCGCCCTCGGCGATGCGGAGGAACGTCTCCCAGCGGCGCTTGTCGCGCGCCGCGCGTCGCTGCTCCTCGCTGTCCTCCTCCGCCGAGGACAGCGCCTCCTCGGCGCGGCGCAGCTTGTCGCGCAGATCGCCGGCGTCGAGCGAGTCGGGGCTGTGGGCCTCCTCGACGAGCACGAGGACGCCGTCGGGCGAGACCTGCATGTAGCCCTCGGCCTGGGCGTAGCTGACGATGTCCGACTCGCTGCGGTATAGCTTCAGCTCGGTCGGCTCGAGCATCCCCAGCAGCGGCTGATGACGGGCCAGGATGCCGATCGAGCCGGTCCTCGTCCGCGTCGAGATCTGCACGACCTCGTCGTCGAAGCGCGCGCCCTCGGGTGTCAGGACCTCGGCGCGAAACGGCGTCTTAGCCACCGTTCTCCTCCTCGGCCTCCTCCTCGGCCTCGTCGCCCTCGCCGGCCTCCTCCTCGGCCTCGTCGCCGCCGGCGGCCTTGATGACGTCGTCGATCGTGCCCTTCAAGAAGAACGCCGACTCCGGCACGTCGTCGTGCTTGCCGTCGACGATCTCCTTGAAGCCGCGGATCGTCTCGGCGATCGGCACGTACACGCCCGGCGTGCCGGTGAACTGCTCGGCGACGTGGAAGGGCTGCGACAGGAAGCGCTCGACGCGGCGCGCGCGTGCGACCGTCAGCTTGTCCTCGTCGGACAGCTCGTCGATGCCGAGGATCGCGATGATGTCCTGCAGCTCCTTGTAGCGCTGGAGGATCTCCTTGACGCGCGTCGCGACCGTGTAGTGCTCCTCGCCGAGCGTGTCGGGCTTGAGGATCGTCGACGTCGAGTCGAGCGGGTCGACAGCGGGGTAGATGCCCTTCTCCGCGATCGAGCGCGACAGCACCGTCGTCGCGTTGAGGTGGGCGAAGACCGACGCCGGCGCCGGGTCGGTGAGGTCGTCGGCCGGCACGTAGATCGCCTGCACCAACGTGACCGAGCCGTTGCGGGTCGACGTGATCCGCTCCTGCAGCAGGCCCATCTCGGTCTCCAGCGTCGGCTGGTATCCGACCTGCGACGGCATCCGGCCCAGCAGCGCCGAGACCTCCGAGCCCGCCTGCACGAACCGGAAGATGTTGTCGATGAACAGCAGGACGTCCTGCCCCTGCTCGCGGAAGTACTCGGCCATCGTCAGCCCCGACAGGCCGACCCGCATGCGCGCGCCGGGCGGCTCGTTCATCTGGCCGAAGACGAGGATCGTCTTGTCGATGACGCCGGACTCCGTCATCTCGAGCCAGAGGTCGTTGCCCTCGCGCGAGCGCTCGCCGACGCCGCAGAAGGCCGACAGGCCGCCGTGCTCCTGGGCGAGGTTGTGGATGAGCTCCTGGATGATGACCGTCTTGCCGACGCCGGCGCCGCCGAACAGCCCGACCTTGCCGCCTCGGGCGTAGGGCGCGAGCCGGTCGACGACCTTGATGCCGGTCTCGAACATCTCCGTCGTCGGGGTGAGGTTCTCGACGTTCGGCGCGGGGCGGTGGATCGGCCAGCGCTCCTCGAACTCGACCTCGCCGCCGAAGTCGATCGGCTCGCCGAGCAGGTTGAAGATCCGCCCCAGCGTGCCCTCGCCGACCGGCACGGTGATCGGGCCGCCGGTGTCGACGACCTCCATCCCGCGCGACAGCCCGTCGGTCGAGTCCATCGCGACGGCGCGCACGCGGTCGTCGCCGAGATGCTGCTGGACCTCGCAGACGAGGACGTCGTCGCCCTCGGTGGGAGCGACGTCGTCGTCCTCCTCGGACTCGTTGGCGCGCGGTCGCTGGATCGTCAGCGCGTTGTTGATCTCGGGCAGCTCGC
The DNA here is from genome assembly GCA_035551055.1 of Solirubrobacteraceae bacterium. GTDB lineage: Bacteria > Actinomycetota > Thermoleophilia > Solirubrobacterales > Solirubrobacteraceae > CADCVQ01. The sequence goes on along the minus strand of DASZOA010000063.1, from coordinate 3,410 downwards.
CCTCGTCGAACGTCGCCTCGATGACGACGCCCTGGACCTCCTCGATGCGCCCGACGGCGCCCTTGCCGTCGGTGCTCTTGCTGCTGCTGGATTCAGTGGTCGCCATGGCTCTCCAGATTGAGAAGGTCTCGCCCTCCGGCCCGCGCAAGCTCGGGCGTTCGGACGACGTTACGTAAGGCCCTCCGCACCGGCCACCACTTCCAAGATCTCCTGCGTGATCTCGGCCTGGCGGGCGCGGTTCATCTCGAGGGTCAGGTCGTCGATGAGCTCGCCCGCGTTCTCGGAGGCGTTGCGCATCGCGGTCATCCGCGCGCCGTGCTCGGAGGCGGTGGACTCCAGCAGCGCGCGGTAGACGGAGATCTCGACGTAGTCGGGGACCAGCCGTTCGAGGATCTCGCCGGGGTCGGGCTCGTACTCGACGAGCGCATGGTGGCCGGAGTCGTCCTCGGCCTCGTCGTCGTCCTCGGCACCCTCGCGATCGCGCTCGGTGCCCTCGAAGATCGTCGCCTGCTGCAGCGGCAGCAGCGTCTCGCGGCGGACCTCCTGCGACAGCGCCGAGATGTAGCCGTTGTAGAAGATCTCGACCCGGTCGGCCTTGCCGTCGACGTAGGCGGCGATCAGGTCCTCGGCGATCTCGCGCGCGTCGGCGTACGACGGGCGGTCGGTGAAGCCGACGTAGCCGACGGGATCCTTGCCGCGGAAGGTCAGCGTCGAGACGCCGCGGCGGCCGACGACGCTGTAGCGCACGCTGCGCCCGCCGTCCTCGTGCTCACGCGCGGCGCGCAGGCCCGCGCGGATGATCTGCGAGTTGAACGCGCCGGCGAGGCCGCGGTCACCGGTGACCAGCAGCAGCGCGACGGTGTCCTCGGACTCGTGCTCCTGCAGGATCGGCAGCCCCGAGATCTCGCTTCCGGCCGCCTCGGCGGCCTGGCGCGTCATCCGCCGGATCGCCCGCGCGTACGGTCGCAGCGCCTCGATGCGCTGCTCGGCGCGCCGCAGGCGAGCCGCCGCGACCATCTCCATCGCGCGGGTGATCTTCTGGATGTTCTTGACCGAGTCGATGCGGTCCTTGACGTCGCGCTGCGTGGCGCTCATCGCGAGGACCTACCTTCGGGGTGCGCCTGGGGCGCGGTCGGGCGACGACGAGATCTCAAGCCGGAACGGCCTCCTCCTCGGCCTCCTCCTCGGGCTCCTCGGCCTCCTCCTCGGGCTCCTCCGCCTCCTCCTGCACGCCGCCTGCGCTCGCCTCGTCGGCCGGCTCGCCCTCCTCGTCGAGGTCGTAGCCGAAGTCGTCGGCGAACTCGGCGACGGCGTCGCGCACCGCCTGCTCGGTCTCGTCGCTCCAGTCGCCGCCGGCGATCTTCTCGAGCAGCTCGGCGTGCTCGGACCGCACCCGCGCGACGAGGTCCCCGTTGAAGTCCGGCACGCGGTCGACGTTGATGCGGTCGACGAAGCCGTTCGTCGCCGCGTAGACCACGAAGACCTGCTCCTCGACGGCCAGCGGCGAGCGCTCGTCCTGGTTGAGGGTCTTCACGAGCCGCTCGCCGCGGGCGAGCGTGGCCTGCGTGTCGGCGTCGAGGTCGGAGCCGAACTGCGAGAACGCCTCGAGGTCGCGGTACTGCGACAGCTCGAGCTTCAGGCGGCCGGCGACCTTCTTCATCGGCTTGATCTGCGCGTTGCCGCCGACGCGCGACACCGAGATGCCCACGTTGATCGCCGGGCGCACGCCCGAGTAGAAGAGCGAGGGCTCGAGGAAGATCTGCCCGTCGGTGATCGAGATGACGTTCGTCGGGATGTAGGCGGACACGTCGCCGGCCTGCGTCTCGACGATCGGCAGCGCCGTCAGCGACCCGCCGCCGAGGTCGTCGTTGAGCTTGACGGCGCGCTCGAGCAGCCGGCTGTGCAGATAGAACACGTCGCCCGGGTAGGCCTCGCGGCCCGGCGGGCGGCGCAGCAGCAGTGACATCTGCCGGTAGGCGTACGCGTGCTTGGTCAGGTCGTCGTAGACGCACAGCGCCGCCTTGCCGTCGTACAGGAAGTGCTCGGCCATCGCGCACGCCGCGTAGGGCGCGAGGAACTTCACGGGCGCCGCCTCGTCGGCGGCCGCGGCGACGATGATCGTGTTCTCCATCGCGCCGTACTCGCCGAGCGTCTCTGCGAGCTGCACCACGGTCGCCATCCGCTGGCCGATCGCCACGTAGACGGAGATCAGGTCGCGGTCCTTGTTGTTGATGATCGTGTCGACCGCGATCGCCGTCTTGCCGACCTGGCGGTCGCCGATGATCAGCTCGCGCTGGCCGCGCCCGATCGGGATCATCGAGTCGATCGCCTTCAGGCCGGTCTGCATCGGCTCGCTGACCGGCTGGCGCTGGACGACACCCGGCGCCTTGAACTCGGCCGGCCGCGTGCGCGACGTGTTGACGTCGCCCTTGCCGTCGAGCGGGTTGCCGAGCGGGTCGATGATCCGGCCGAGCAGCTCCTCGCCGACGGGGATCTCGAGCAGCGAGCCGGTGCGCTTGACCGTGTCGCCCTCCTTGATGCGGTCCCACGGGCCGAACAGCACGACGCCGACGTTGTCGGACTCGAGGTTCAGCGCGAGGCCCGTCACGTCGTACGGCAGCTCGAGCATCTCGAACGACATCGCGTTGTCGAGGCCGTGGACGCGCGCGATGCCGTCGCCGACCGACAGCACGGTGCCGACCTCGGTCAGCTCCGCCGAGCCGGAGTCCAGGCCCTCGATGCGGCTCTTGAGGATGGAGGTGATTTCGTCGGGCTTGATCTGCATGAAGGTCGTGTCAGCTCCTCAGGCCGTGCCGCGTGCGACGGCCTTTCTCAGGTTTTCCAGTCGGTTGCGGATCGATGCGTCGAGGATCGAGTTGCCCACGCGCAGGACGATGCCGCCGAGGATCTCCGGGTCGACCGTCGCGGTGAGCTCGATGCGCTGACCCGTGGCCTTGGAGATCTCGTCGCCGAGCTTCGTGGCGACGCCCTCATCGAGCTCGACGGCGGTGGCGATCCGGACGGGCAGGATCTGGTGGGCCTGCTCCCACAGCGAGTCGTAGTGGCGGCGAATGCGAAAGACGGCCGGCACGCGGTGCTTCTCGATGAGCAGCTCGAGGAAGTTGACGAGGTGCTCGTCGGCTCCGTCGAGCGACTTGGCGAGGCCGTCCTTCTTCTCCTCCGTCGAGAAGTACGGCGAGAAGAAGAAGATCGCCAGCTCGCGGTTGTCCTCGAGCGCATCGGCGAACTCGCCGAGCTGCTCGCGGATCTCGTCGGTCTTGTCGTGCTCGGAGGCGACCTCGAACAGCGACCGGGCGTAGACCTCGGCGATCTCCTCCATCGCCTACTGCTCCCTCCCGCCGTCGCCGGCCAGCGCGCTGAAGTCCAGCTCGGCGAGCGTCTCCTCGACG
>DASZOA010000062.1:0-1586 GCA_035551055.1 Solirubrobacteraceae bacterium | reverse complement strand
ACCGCAACGACGTCCTCGTAGCGGTACTCCGCCGGTCCCTCCGGCGCGCCGAGGTTCGTGCGCTCTCGACGAGCTCGCGGCGCTCGAGCTCCAGCGACGCAATCCGGTCGCCGAACAGCTCGTCCGAGGCGACGACGTCGGCGCCCGCGGCGGCCGCGCGCAGGGCGACGTTGCCCGAGCCGGCGGCGACGTCGAGCACCCGGTCGCCCGGTGCGATCGCACACGCCTCGACGAGCACCGGCCCGAGCTGCCAGACCCCGATCTCGGTCGCGTAGCGGTGGTAGTCGCCGGCGACCAGATCGCGCGCGCCGTCGCCGCGGGGTCGACCACCCTCTATGCGCTCATGATGCTCCTCTCGATCCGCGCCAGCCCCGCGAGCCGGGCCATCTCCACATCGCGGTCGCCTGGCGACCCGGCTTGCCGCGCGTTCGCGACGGCGCGCATCAGTCCAGCCAGCCCGCGCGCGCGGCGTACGCCGCTGCGGCCGAGCGCGACGAAAGTCCGAGCTTGCGCAGCACGTTGGTCACGTGGCGGTGGATGGTGTGCCGGCTGACGACGAGCCGCTGCGCGATCTGCGCGTTCGTCAGCCCCTCTGCGACGAGGTCTCGCGCGGGGTGAGACCGTTGGGCGCCGGTGTCCCACCGGCGCCCGCGTCGTTCGGCGCCGCACGCGCGGCGGCTGCGAGGCGATCGAGCGCGGCGCGGGCCGCCCCGGCCTCGTGCGCGGCCGCCTCGGCCCTGCCGACCGCCGCCAGCGCCTCGGCGAGCGCCAGCCGCGCCCGCGCGCTCTCCCACGGCGCGCCGCAGCCGGCGAACAGATCGACCGCGTCCTCGAGCAGCACCCGTGCGATCTCCGGCCGGCCGGCGGCGATCTCGACGGTGCCGGCCGCAAGCGCCGCCGCGGCGCGCACCGGCGGCGTGCCGACGAGCTGCGCGGTCTCCTCGAGCTCGGGGCGCCGCCGCCGCCGTGACGCGCACGAGTCGACGACAAGCCGCACGAGGCCGTCGCGGCCGCTCCCGGCGCGCCCATCCTCGAGTGACACCTGAACCGCCCGGCGCGCGCGGCATGTCACTCGAGCCCACATGTCATGCTCGAGCGAGACCCCGGCACGACGCCGACCTCGAGATGTCACTCGAGCACGGCAGCGCGACTGCACAGCAGCGGCGGCACGAGCAGGGAACGCCGGAAGCGCGTCCTGACGCGCCCGGGCGCTATACGCACCGCGCGCGTCACGACCGCGATCACGTCCGCCGCGCGGATCGCCGTGTCCCCGACGAGCAGCCTCCCAGCCGTCGCACGCGCCCTCGCCGCCGCCGTCCCGACGTCCGCGCGCTCGCGCGTCCGCCGCAGATCGTGCTGCGCGTCAGCGCCGCAGCGCCTGCTGCACCGCCGAGAACGCCGGCTTGGGCTCGAGCTCCTCGTTGAGCAGGGTCGCGGCGCCCATGCCGGCCTGCGTCTCGGAGATCCACGAGCGCCCGTCGGTGAAGCCCCAGAATGTCAGCGAGCGGCAGTCGACCTCCAGGCAGCTGCGCACGATCCGCCGGTAGACGTCGGCCTGCGCGGCCAGCTCGCGCTCGCCGGCCGGC
>DASZOA010000061.1:0-5312 GCA_035551055.1 Solirubrobacteraceae bacterium | reverse complement strand
GGGACCGCGCCGGCCATCGACTCGACGAGGTCGCGCACGGCGTCGTCGTCGAGCGGCTCGAGCGCGACGCGACACGACGCGCGCAGCGCGCGCAGCGGATGGGCGGCGTCGACCGCCTCGGAGCCAAACGCGACGACGACGAGCGCATGGCTGCGAGCGTCGCGCTCGCCGTCGCCGCGCCGCCGCCACTGCGCGAGCAGCTTGAGCGTCTGCTCGTCGGCCCACTGGCAGTCGTCGAGCAGCACGACCGCCGGGTGCCCGCGCGTGCCGAGCGCGTCGAGCAGATCCGCGAGTGCCCGGATCGTGCGCGTCTCACCGTGCTGCTGCGCGCCCAGCGGCGCCGCCGCGCGCTCCTGGGCCCCGACGAGCGCGGGCGCGAGTTCGGGCATCGCCTCCACCAGCGCGTCCTCGCGGCCGGCGAGGCGCTCGCGCAGCCGCCGGGCGAAGCCGTCGTCGGAGGCGCAGCGTGCGACGACCGCGCGCACGACGCCGTCGAGCACCTGAAATGGCCGCTGGGCCGCCTGATCGCGACCCTGCCCGCGCAGCACCCAGGCGTCGCGTCGCGCGCTGCAGCGCTCGAGCTCGTCGAGCAGGCGGCTCTTGCCGCCGCCGGACGGCGCCTCCAGCAGCGCGAGGCCGGATGTCGCCTCCGCGCTGCGCCGGACCTCGTCCTCGAGGCGGGCGAGCTGCGCGGCGCGGGCGACGAACGCCGGCTCGGTGAGCGCGCGCCGCCGGCGCTCGTGCAGGCCGAGCACGATCGGGGGGTCGTCGAGGCCGCGTTCGAGCGCGTCCGCGATCTCGCCGAGGTCGTGCAGCACCGCGTCGGCGGACTGGTAGCGATCGCGCGGGTCCTTGCGCAGCAGCCGCGCGACGAGCTCGTCGAGCGCGGTCGGGATCGCGCGGTCGAGCGCCCGCAGCGATGGCGGCCGGCGCGTCAGATGCTCGCGCAGGACGTCGCCGACGGTGTCGCCGAGGAACGGCGGGCGCCCGGCGAGGCAGTTGAACAGCAGCGCGCCGACGGAGTAGAGATCCGAGCGCTCGTCGACGTCGCGGTGCAGCAGCCCCGCCTGCTCGGGCGAGACGTGGCGGACGGCGTCGGCGTCCGCCTCGTGCACGGACGCGTCGAGCCGCGGCGTAGGCGCGAAGCCGACGTCGATCAGCGTGACCTGATCGCGCTGCACGACGACGTTGGCCGGCTTCAGGTCGCGGTGCAGCACGCCGTGGTCGTGCGCCAGCTGCAGCGCGCTCAGCACGCCGCGGGCGATCGTCAGCGTCCGGAGGGCCGGCAGGGGTGCCGCCCGCAGCCGCTGCTCGAGCGTCGTGCCGTCGACGTAGCGCCTGACGACGTAGAGCACGTCGCGGGCTCGCCCGACCTCGAGCGGCGAGGCGATCGACCGGGGGTCGATCCCGGCGAGCACGTCGGCTTCGTGCTCCAGGCGCAGTTGCGTCGCGGCCGAGACCTCCGCGGCCCGGGCGGTCTTGATGACGACGCGCGCACCCGTCCGCAGGTCCCGTCCTGAGTACGTGGTGACGCCGAGGCTGCGCTTCAGCAGCCTGGCGGTCGCGTAGCGATCGCCGAAGCGGGTGGGCGTGGCGGGCGCGGGGGGCATGACGCGATGCCGCCGCGGCGCGTGGAACCCCGGTGGCTTGCTGGTAATCGGCCGCCGCACGGCGCGGTTGAGGCGCCGTGGCGCCGTCGGGCCCGCCGCCCGGCGAGCGCGGCCGCTAGCTCACCTGGCGTCGCCGGTCGTCGAGCAGGCGACGCGTGAACAGCCGGCGGCGGTGCGGCGCCTCGGGCGCCGCCAGCGCCTTGTCCATGTCGGCGAGGATCGCCTTGTGCGAGCGCGAGGCGACGAGCGGCTCGAGCAGGCCCTCGGTGTGCACGTACGTGCGCCGGCCGTCGCCGCGGTCGCCCTCCTCGATCGGGACGAGCGCGACGATCTCGTCGGCCCGCACGTACTTTCCGTAGCCGAGCGGGATCATGCCGGTCGTCGTCAAGCTCATGCGTCCCATTCTAGCCTCGCCGCGGCGCGGATCCGGACGCGAAACCGCCGCATCAGCAGCCGTTCTGCGGCCCGGCTAGCCTGGCCAGGCGTGGCGACCGTCATCCCGATCGAGGAGTTGCGCCGCAGCCCGACGGCGGCGCTGTTTCAGGGCGGCGACGACATCGCGGCGTCGATCTTCGTCACGGCGTACGAGCGCGGGCAGGGCCCGTCGCTGCACCTGCATCCGTACCCGGAGGCGTTCGTCGTCCAGACGGGCACCGCCGTCTTCACGGTCGGCGACGACGAGTTGACGGTCGCCGCAGGCCACATCGTCGTCGTGCCGGCGCGCACGCCGCACGGCTTCACGAGCGCCGGCGACGACACCCTGCGGGTGGTCAGCTTCCACCCGAGCGGCACGGTCGAGCAGACGGACCTCGAGTAGCGCGCGCGGCGACGCCCCTCGCCGCGGCCGCCGGGCGCGGGGCCGCTACGCCAGCCCGAGCGCGCGCAGGCGCTCCCACAGCGGCGCGTTGACCCGCTCGGCCGTCTGCCGCAGCGCCCACGCGCGCAGCTCGCCGTCGGGGCGCAGCCGCGCGCCGCGCTGTGCGCGCAACGCGGCGACGAACGCATCGGCGTCGGCGGCCGTCGTCACCGCCCGCTGCCACGTGCGCACGCCGGCGAGCTGCGGCGAGATCGTGCGCCGGCCGAGGCGCGCGTACTTCAGGATCCGGTAGGGCAGCGCGGCGTCGTTGAACGGCTCGACGCGGAAGGGCAGGATCCCGACGTCGGCGCAGAGGATCAGCCGCGCGGCCTCCTCGTCGGTGCGCCGGCCGAGCCAGACGACGTTCGGCGCCGCGCGGCACCAGGCGAAGTCGGGGTCGTCCGAGCACTCGTCGGCGTGCCAGGCGCCGACGAGCAGCAGCACGAGCTCGGGCATCCGCTCGCAGACGGCCCGCAGCAGCGCCCAATCCGTGCGCCAGCCGAGGTGGCCGAGCGAGACCGCCACGACCGCGCCGTCCGGGTCCGGGGCGGGGAACGAGTCCGCCGCCAGCCCGACGAGCTGCGCGTCGCGACCGGCCTCGCGCTCGAGCTCGGCGAGCTTGCCCGACACGACGAAGGTCAGCGCCGAGCGCGACGCGGCGCGCTCGTGCAGCTCGGCGAGCCGGCGGCGCATCGCCGGCGAGGCGTCGTAGGCCAGCTCGTAGCGGTCCCAACGGCCGTACCACAGCTCGGCCTGCGGCCGCGCCTGCAGCAGCGCGTCGGCCAGCGGCCACTGCACGGGATGGAAGATCGCCACGGCGCGCAGCTCGCCGCGCAGCGCCCGCAGCAGGCGCCGGGCGGTGCCGCGCGCGAGCCGGTCGCGCAGCGGCGGGGGCAGCCGCGCGACCGCGCCGTAGGGGACGCGCGGCGGGTCGGCGGCGACGACCCCGTCGGCGCGCAGCAGATCGCGCGCCTGGTCGGCGAGGATGAAGCCCTCCAGCGGTCGCGGGAGCAGCAGGAGGGCACGCGGATCCGGCACGTGCGGACAGTAGCGTGGCCCCTCATGCGCAGCCTCTTCGGGCGCCTGCTGGCGGGCGGCGCGGCGTACCAGGCGTCCAGCGTCGTGGCGGCGGCGCTCGCGCTCGTCACGCTGCCGCTCTACACGCGCGCGCTGACACGAGCGGACTTCGGCGTCGCCGAGACGCTGCTGACGGTCATCATCCTCGCGTCGATCCTGCTGCGGCTCGGGCTCGGCGAGGCGTTCGTGCGCTTCCACTTCCAGACGCCGCCCGACCAGCGCGACCGCCTCGCGCGCACGACGACGGCGGCGGTGCTGCTCGTGACGACCGCGACTGCGCTGCTCGCCGCCGCGCTCGCCGGGCCGCTCAGCGCGCTCGTGCTCGGCTTCGAGGACGCCGGCCTGATGCGGATCGCCGTGCTCGGCCTGTGGGCGTTCGCGAACCTCGAGATCGCCTACGCGCTGCTGCGCGTCGACGAGCGCCGCCGCGCGTACCTCACGGCGTCGCTGTGCAACGTCGTGCTGACCGTCGCGCTGACGGTGACGCTCGTCGTCGTCCTCGACGGCGGCGCGCGCGGCTACCTCGCGGGCAACTACGGCGCCTCGGCGGCGGTCCTCGTCGCGCTGTGGTGGAACCTGCGCGGGCGGATCGGGTGGCGTCCGGGGCAGCCCCGCGTCCCGCTGCGCCCGCTGCTGCGCTTCGGCCTGCCGACGGTGCCCGCCGACGCCACGGTGTTTGCGCTCAACGTCCTCGACCGCGCGTACCTGCTGCGCGCCCAGAGCGCCGCCGCGGCCGGCCTGTTCGCGCTGTCGGTGAAGCTCGCGGCGGCGGTCATCCTCGCCGTGCGCGGCTTTCAGCTCGCGTGGCCGCCGCTGGCCTATTCGATCGGCGACGACCGTCAGGCCGGCCGCTTCTACGCCGCGGTGACGACGTGGTACGTCGTCGTCACGGGGTTCGTCGTCGCGGGCCTGACGCTGCTCGGCCCCTGGGTCGTGCGGCTGCTCGCCGCGCCCGAGTACTTCCCGGCGCACGAGGCGCTGCCGTGGGTCGCGCTGGGCTGGGCGATGTACGGGCTCTTCCTCGTCCTCGTGACGATCGGCGGGCGCGCCGGGGTGACCACGCGAACGTTTCCGGCGGCGCTGGCCGGCGTCGCCGTCAACGCGCTGGGGCTCGTCGCGCTCGTCGAGCCGCTCGGCATCGCCGGCGCCGGCATCGCGCTCGTCGCCGCCTACGGCGTCATGCTCGTCGTGCTGCACCTGCTCACGCGCGGGCTGTTCGCGGTGCCGTTCGAATGGGGGCGCCTCGCGCACGCGGTGGGGCTGCTGGCGGGCGCGAGCGTCGCCGGCGCGCTGCTGCTGCCGGAGGCCGGCGTGGCCGGGTTCGTCACGCGCGCGCTGACGCTGGCGGCGCTGCCGGCGGCGTTCGCCGCCACGCGGTTCGCCCGTCCGGCGGAACGGGAGGGGCTGCGCAAAGCCGTGCTGCGGCGCTGAAGGGCGGCGCGACCGCGAGCAGGCGCGGCCGCGGCAGCACGCGACGGCCGCAGCGGCGCGACAACCGGCATCCGCCGTGCGTCCAGCGCGGCGCGCCGGCGCGTTTACGCGAGCACCGCGGCGGGTGAAACCCCTGCATGGCCCGCGCTTCGACGACGCCGGACCCGGACCCGTCCGCACGCACGCTCATCGGCGCCGCCGCCGCCGGCACGACCGCCGCCGGCGACCCTGCCCCGGCGCCCGAGCCGGACGCCAGCGCGCAGCGCGAGTTCCGCCTCCGCGACGGCGAGAGCGTCGCCGACGGCATCCGGGGCGCCGCGCGCGGCCAGCTCGCCGCC
>DASZOA010000060.1:0-15191 GCA_035551055.1 Solirubrobacteraceae bacterium | reverse complement strand
CATGCTCACGCGCAACCTCGTCTACACGGCGGTCACCCGAGCGCAGGACGTGTGCGTCGTCGTGGGCGAGCGCGCCGCGCTGCAGCTCGCCGTCCGGCGGGCGGACGCGCGACGGCGCCACACGCGCCTGCGCGAGCTCGTCGCGGCCGCCTGAACGCTGCGCTTCGCGCGGGGCGTGCGGTCGGGGGCGCGACGGCGTGCGCGTCACGGTGCTCGTGTGGCCCGCTCGGGTCGTCGAGCGGTCGTTCGGGCGCGAGAGGATGCTCGAGTGACACTTCGAGCGCTTCGTGTGATCGAGGTGACACGCGCGCATGCGATATGAGCTCGAATGTCACCTTCGCCGCCAGATCCCCGTCGAGGTGTCGCTCGAGCAGGCGGTGCGAGCCCCGAGGGTTGTGGTGAAGCGTCCACGTGCCCCGTCACCCGGGCGACCGTGTGCCCGCGCGCAGGCGACCGCTCGCACGTGCTGGGCACCGCGACGAGTCGAACGCAGGTCAGCCGAGGTAGCGGATCAGCGCGAGCGCGACGACGGGCACGGCAACGACGGTGATGACCCATCCCTCGAGGCGCAACCAGCGCTCGCGCGTCGCGTCGTCGATCGGCGTGTGGTACAGGCGCTCGCCCAGCGCGGCCTTCGCCACGCTCGTCCCCGCGCGGCCGCCGAGCAGCCACAGCATCCCCCCGAGGGCGACCGCGGCGACGTTCGGAGCGGCCAGCATGACGATCGACAGACCGGTCACCTCGACCGCCTCGCAGACGCTGCGCAGGACGAGCAGCTCCCTCGTCGGATACTCGTAGCGTCGCAGCGCGGTGTCGCCGGCCAGCCACCGTCGCGCGAGCAGCTTTGTCGCGTCGCGATCGCTTCCGGCGGCATCGAGGCGGTCGAGCAGCTCGCGCTCCTCGCGGGTTGGGGGCGCATCGATGATGTCCACAAGCGCGCCCTCGGCGTATTCGGCTTCGCGCAACTTCCCGCTCAGCCACCAGTCCACCGCCAGCAGCGGGAACCCGAGCGCGACCACGCGCGCGTCGCCGAGCACGATCCCGATCGCCGCGAGAACGGCCCCGGCGAGCCAGTTGCCGACCGTCAGGACGACGAGCCGGCGCCGTGCGACACTCCACGTCGACCACGAGCCGGCGCGCCGCATGGGCGGCAACCGCGGCGGGTCATCGCGTCTCGCCGGCTCTGGCGCACGCGTCGTCGCTCCGGTCACGGCGTGTAGATTCCCACCTTCAGGTTCGGGAGGATCTCCAGGACGCAGCCGACGCTCACCCGGACCCTACCGACAGCAGCCCCCTGCCGCGATTACCGCGAGCGGCATCGTGGTTCGGCATCGGACCGCAGTCATGCCACAGTAACGACTCCGATTTCGAGCGCGGCGGCCTGACCTCGCGCTGGCCTCGCGCCGAATTTCGATGAGTGACGACGACCCTGCCAGCCCGAGCACGGTCTGTCAAGTTACGACGATCGCCCACCCGATCGCTACGCCAGCCGACCGCCCGACCGCCGATGTCGAACGAGTGCCCGCGACGGGGGCAGTCAGAACAGCAGGTGCTCGAGACCGACAAGCGGCGACTCCTCGATCTCCGCCACCCGGCGCACCGCGAGCAGCACCCCGGGCATGAACGACTCGCGCGAGTAGGAGTCCTGACGGATCGTCAGCGACTGGCCGATGTCGCCGAGGATCACCTCCTGGTGGGCGACCAGGCCGGGCAGCCGGACGGAGTGGATCGGCACCTCGCCGCGCATGAGCTGCGCCGTCCGTGCCGCCGTGCCGGACGGGACGTCGAGCTTGCCGTCGTGATGCAGCTCGACGATCTCGGCCCGCGCCATGCGGCGCGACGCCTCGGCCGCGAAGCGCATCATGAGCACGGCGCTGACCGCGAAGTTCGGCGCGGCGAAGATGTTCGCGCCGCGACCGATCTCTCGCAGCGCGTCGACGTCGAAACCGGTCGTCCCGATCACGACGTGCACGCCGGCCTCGACGCACTGGCGCGCGTTGCCGAGTGCGGTATCGGGGCGCGTGAAGTCGACGACGACGTCGGCGTCGCCGAGCACGTCGGAGAGCGCCGTCCCCAGCGCGGGGTCGGCCCTGCCGACCAGCTGCAGGTCGTCGGCGGCCTCGACGGCGGCGACGACCGCCTGCCCCATTCGGCCGGCCGCGCCGGCGACGGCGACGGCGATCACGCGGCGGCCTTCGAGACCAGCCCTGGCGCGACCGCCTCGATGGCGCTGCGGAAGACGTCCTCGTCGGCGCCGATCGCCGCCGCGCTGACCCGCTCGGGCGCGAGCAGCTCGCGCGCGAGCGCGTGGACGTCCTCGTGCGAGACCGAATCGATGCGCTCGACGACCTCGTCGATCGTCTCCACCGGCACGCCGCTGAGCACCGCCGCCCCGAGCCGGTTCATGCGCGCCGCCGTCGACTCGAGCGACAGCACGATCCGGCCCTTGAGGTTCTCCTTGGAGCGCTCCAGCTCGTCGGGCGTCACGCCGTCCTCGCGCAGCCGCGCGAGCTCGTCGCCGACGACCTGCAGCGCGGGACCGACGTTGTCGGGCCGTGTGCCGAGATAGATGCCGATCTGACCGCTCCAGGCGTACAGCGCCTGAAAGGAGAAGACGTTGTACGCCAGTCCGCGGTCCTCGCGGATCTCCTGGAACAGCCGCGACGACGACGTGCCGCCGAGGATGCCGTCGAGCACCCGCAGCGCAAAGCGCCGCTCGTCGTCGCGCGCGAGCGCCGGGGCACCGACCGTGAGGTGGTACTGCTCGGTGTCCTTGCGCAGGAACCGCAGGTGCGGTGGCAGCTGCGCGGGCACGGGCGGGACCGGCGGCGCCGCTCCGCGCAGGGGCACCTCGACGGCGCGCGCGAGCTCGACGACGGCGTCGTGCTCGAGCGAGCCGGCCGCCGCGACGACGCCGTCGCCGGGCGCGTAGTGCCGGGAGTGGAACTCGGCGAGGACGTCCGCGGTCGTGGCGGCGACGACGTCCGCGCGGCCGATCACCGGCCAGCCGAGCGGGTGATCGCCGAAGATCGCCTCGCCGAGCACGTCGAAGACGCGCTCCTGCGGCTCGTCCTCGTACATCGCGATCTCCTCGAGCACGATCTGGCGCTCGTTGACGAGGTCGCGCTCGTCCAGGCGCGGGCGCCAGACCATGTCGGCGACGACGTCGAAGGCGTGCGGCAGATGCTCGTCGATGACGCGCGCATAGACCGAGGTGCTCTCCTTGCCGGTGCCGGCGTTCAGCTCGGCGCCCATCGCGTCGAAGATCTGGTCGATCTCCAGTGACGCGTAGCGGTCGGTCCCGCGGAAGAGCATGTGCTCGAGCAGGTGCGACCGCCCCGCCTCGTCCCCAGCCTCGGAAGCCGAACCGGTCGCGATCCAGAATCCGAGCGTCACGGATCGGACGGTGGGCATCGCCTCCGTCACGACCCGGACGCCGGAGTCCAGGACCGTCAGCTCGAACTCGCTCAGCGAGCTAGCCCCGGTCGGGGTCGCGATCGCCGTGCCGCGGGCGGCCCGAGCCGCGTCGTCCGCGGTCGCCGCGCTCGCCGCGCGGGCCGCGGTCGCGCGGGGGTCGCGAGCCGCCGCCGCCGTTGCCGACGGCGATGAGCTCCTCCTTCGTCTTGCCGGCGATGTCGGGGTCCTCGGCCAGCCGCAGGCCGATGCGGCCGCGCTCGCGGTCGACCTCGACGACCTTGACGTGCACCTCATCGCCCTTGTTGAGCACGTCCTCGACGGTGTCGACGCGCCGGCCGGGCGACACGTTGGAGATGTGCAGCAGCCCGTCGGTGCCCTTCGACAGTTCGATGAACGCGCCGAACGTCGTCGTCTTGACGACCTTCGCGCCGGTGTACTCGTCGCCGACCTCTACCTCCTTGGTCATCGCGCGGATCCGCTCGGCGAGCGCTTCGCCGAGCTGCCCGTTGGCCGAGTAGACGAGCACCTGGCCGTCGTCGTTGACGTCGATCTGCGACTCGAACTCCTCGGCCAGCCCACGGATCGTCTCGCCGCCCTTGCCGATCAGCAGTCCGATCTTGTCGGTGTCGATCTGGATGGTGAGGATCCGCGGCGCGTGCGGCGACAGCTCCTTGCGCGGCTCGGCGATGACGTTCGCCATCTCGCCGAGGATGAACGTCCGTGCCTTGAGCGCCTGCGTGAGCGCGTCGCGCAGGATGTCGAAGGTCACGCCGGTGATCTTGATGTCCATCTGCAGGGCGGTGATGCCCTCCGAGGTGCCGGCGACCTTGAAGTCCATGTCGCCGAGGTGATCCTCGACGCCGGCGATGTCGGTCAGGACGGTGTAGTCGTCGCCCTCCTTGATCAGCCCCATCGCGATGCCGGCGACGGGCCGCTTGAGCGGCACGCCGGCGTCCATGAGGCACAGCGACGAGCCGCAGACCGAGGCCATCGACGACGAGCCGTTGGACTCGAGGATGTCCGACACGACGCGGATCGTGTAGGGGAACTCCTCGGTCGTCGGGACCATCGCCGCCAGGGCCCGCTCGGCGAGCGCGCCGTGGCCGATGTCGCGGCGCTTGGGGCCGCGCATGAAGCCCGCCTCGCCGACGGAGAACGGCGGGAAGTTGTAGTGGTGGAAGTAGAACTTCTTCGTCTCGAGGCCGAGCGTGTCCAGGCGCATCTCCTCCTTGAGCGTGCCCAGCGCGGCGACGGACAGCGCCTGCGTCTGCCCGCGCGTGAACAGCGCCGAGCCGTGGGTGCGCGGCAGCAGCCCGACCTCGATCGACAGGGGGCGGATCTCGTCCTCGGCGCGGCCGTCGGGCCGCTTCTTGTGGACGGCGATGCGCTGGCGGATGATCTGCTTCTCGAGCTGGTCGACGGCCAGCTGCGCCGCGGCGCGGCGGGCCTCGTACTCGGGATCCTCCGGATCCCCGGAGTGCGCGGCGACGGCCTCCTCCGCGACGCGCGCCGTCTCGCTCTGGCGCTCGAGCTTGTCGAAGATCTGGGTCGCCTCGTCGAGCGCGGCGCCGTGCGACTCCTGCACCGCGGCGAACAGCGCCTCGTCGACGGTCGGGACCTCGATCTCGAGCTTCTCCTTGCCGGCCTTCTCGCGCAGCTCGTGCTGGGCGGCGCAGAGCTTGCGGATCTCGCCGTGCGCGATGTCGAGCGCGTCGAGGATCTCGGCCTCGGGGACCTCGTTGGCGCCCGCCTCGACCATGAGGATCGCCTCCTCGGTGCCGGCCACGATGAGGTCGAGGTCGGAGCCCTCGAGCAGGTCCTCTTCGCTGGGATTGACGACGAAGTTGCCCTCGACCTTGCCGATCCGCACCGCGCCGACCGGCGTCGGATACGGGATCTCGGAGACCATCAGCGCGGCGGACGCGCCGTTCATCGCGAGCATGTCGTAGGGGTGGACGTGGTCGACGCTGAGCGGGATCGAGACGAGCTGCGTCTCGCGCCGCCAGCCCTTGGGGAACAGCGGCCGCAGGGGACGGTCGATCATGCGCGCGACGAGCGTGCCCTTCTCGCCGCTGCGGCCCTCGCGCTTGAAGAACGAGCCGGGGATCTTGCCTGCGGCGTACATGCGCTCCTCGACGTCAACGGTCAGCGGGAGGAAGTCGACGTCGCGGAGGGCGCCGGCGGTCGCCGTGTTCAGCACCAAGGTGTCGCCCTGGCGGACGACGACGGCGCCGGAGGCCTGCTTGGCCATCTTGCCGGTCTCGAACGAGATCTCGGAACCTGCGATCTCGACGGAGACGCGGGTCTCGGCAGTGCTCATATGAAGTTGTCCTTTCGGCGCGCCCGTCGGTCGGCGCACCTGCGTCTTAACGTGGCTTCGGTATCCGAACGCCGTCATCGTAGCCCAGTCGCGCCAGCAGATCGCCGTCGGGAACGCCCGCGTGCGCGGTCTCTGCGAAGAACAGCGTCGGCGTGGTCGTGGCCCCGGCCGCCAGCGCCGCGCGCGTGTCGCGCTGGACGCGGGCGGCGGTGCGCGGATCGCGGCGGTCGTGGTCGAAGCGCGCGACGTCGAGGCCGAGCTCGCGCGCGCGCCGCCACAGGTGCGGGTCGTCGAGCCGGCCCTGGTCGGCATAGAGCGCGTCCGCGAACGACCAGAACTCGCCCTGCGCGGCGGCGGCCTCGGCGGCCTGGGCGACCGGCACGGCGCGCTCGTGCTTGGCGCGCAGCGCCATGTGGCGAAACGCGATGCGGACGCCGGCCTGCGCGAGGCGCTCGTGCGCCAGCGCACAGCGCGGGCAGGTGAAGTCGGCGTACAGCACGACGAGCGCGCCGGCGGGATCGCCGCGGACGTGGTCGTCATCGCGCAGCGGCGGCGGCGGCGCGCTGCGCAGGTCGCGGGCGCTCATCGCCACAGCGTACGGGCCGCGGTCCGCGCGTCCCGCCGGCGGGTACGGCATGCGCCGGATGCGCGGCCTGCACACGATCGAGCGCGAGCAGCGCCTGCCGGGCTCGCCGGACGAGGTCTTCGCGTTCTTCGCCGCACCGCGCAACCTCGAGGCGATCACGCCGCCGCTGCTGCGCTTCCGCGTCGTCACGCCCGAGCCGATCGCGATGGGTCGCGGAACGCTGGTCCGCTACCGCCTGCGGCTGCGCGGCGTGCCGGTGAGCTGGCTGACGGAGATCACCGCCTGGGAGCCGCCGCATCGCTTCGTCGACGAGCAGCTCGAGGGGCCGTACGCGCTGTGGCGGCACACGCACAGCTTCGAGGCGGCCGGCGACGAGACGCTGATGCGCGATCTCGTGCGCTACCGGATCGGGCTCGGGCCGCTCGGCCTCCTGGCGAACGCGCTGCTCGTGCGGCGCGACCTCGAGGCGATCTTCGACTACCGCGCGCAGCGCGTGCGCGAGCTGCTGGCGAGCTGACCGCGGCGCCGGAGGGCGCGCCTCGCCGGCCGCGCTACGCCGCGCGCGCCGCCAGCCCGTCGAAGATGAGGTTCGCGCCGGGCAGGATGCCGGGGTGCTCGCCCTCCCACGACCACCGCACCTTGAGGTCAGGGCCGACGATGACGAGCGCGCGGTTCGCGACGCCCGTCGGCGCGAAGTAGACGCCGAACGCCTGCGCCGTGGCGGCCTTCGGGTGCGCGTCGGAGAGCATCGGGATCGTGACGCTCAGCGACTCGCGGAACGCGACCTGGCTGTCGGTCTGATCGACGGAGATGCCGTAGAGGGTCGCACCGTGCAGCGCCACGTCGTCGAGGATCTCCTCGTAGATCTGAAACTGGTCGGTGCAGACCGAGCTGAACGCGGTCGGGTAGAAGACGAGCACCGTGGTCCTGCCGGCGAGGTCGTCGCGCGTGAACGGCTCGCCGTGCTCGCGCGTGAGCGTGAACTCGGGGACGTCGGAGCCGGGCGGCAGGACGCTCACCGGCGCAGCCCGAGCTCCTTGATCAGTGCGCGGTAGCCGTCGAGGTCGTGCCGCTGGAAGTAGTCGAGCAGCCGGCGACGGCGGCCGACGAGCATGAGCAGCCCGCGGCGCGAGTGGTGATCCTTCTTGTTGGCGCGAAGGTGCTCGGTGAGCTGGTTGATGCGCTCGGTGAGCAGCGCGATCTGCACCCGCGTGTTGCCGGTGTCGTGATCGTTGTCGCCGAACCGGCGCACGAGCTCGCGCTTGCGTTCCTGGGTCAGTGCCATGCGACGGGCAAAGGTAGCAACTCAGACCGCCGCTCGGCCGTAGACGGCGCGGGCGGCGTCGACGTCGAGCGCCATCTGGTCGACGAGCGCCTCGACGGAGTCGAAGCGCTTCTCGCCGCGCAGGCGCTTGAGGAAGGCGAGCTCCAGGCGGGTGCCGTAGAGGTCCCCGGAGAAGTCCAGCAGGTAGGCCTCGATCAGCTCGCCGCGCCCGGTCGCGAACGTCGGCCGCACGCCGACGCTGACGGCGGCGGGCAGCGTCTCGCCGGCGCTCGTCGTCGCCCGCGCGGCGTACACGCCGTGGCCGGGCGTGACGTACGCGGGGTCGGGCACGAGGTTCGCCGTCGGGTAGCCGAGCGCGCGGCCGCGCTCGTCGCCGTGCACGACGCTGCCGATGACCGTGAACGGGTCGCCGAGCAGCCGGCCGGCGTACTCGACCGCGCCGCCCAGCACGAGCCCGCGGATGTGGCTGGAGGAGACGATCTCGCCGTCGACCTCCAGCAGCTCGACGACGCGCGTCTCGAAGCGCCCGTCGGCGCGCAGCAGCTCGCTGTCGCCCCGCGCCCTGTGGCCGAAGCGGAAGTTCTCGCCGACCGACACGTGCGTCGCGCCGAGCGCGCCGACGAGCACGTCGTCGACGAACGCCTGCGGCGGGCGGGCGGCGAACGCCGCGTCGAACGGGATCACGACGAGCTCCTCGACGCCGAGCGAGGCGACGAGCTGCGCCTTGCGCTGCGGCGGCGTCAGCAGGCGCGGCAGGGCGTCGGGCCTGACGACGGCCGTTGGATGCGGGTCGAAGGTCAGGACGGTGTCGGCTCCGCGGATGACCTCGCGATGGCCGAGGTGGACGCCGTCGAACGTCCCGACGGCCACCCGCCGCGGGCGCGGCCTGACGTCGGGCAGCGGGGTGACCTTCACGCGCGGAAGCCTACGACGGGCTTCAGGGCCCCGTCCCGCGGCTGGGCGATCGCGATCGGCCCGGCGTCGTCGAGCAGCAGCACGTCGGCGGCGCCGCCGGCGACCGGTGCGGCCACCGCGACGCCGTGACCGGCGCGGCGCGCGTCGTCGGCGTCGAGGCGGACCGTCGGCAGGATGCGCCCGAGCGCGTCGCCGAGCGGGACCAGCCGCGCGGGGTCGGCGTCGGCGACCGCGAACGGGCCGATCGCGGTGCGCCGCAGCGCCTCGCAGTACGCGTCGCCGAGATCGGCGATCAGCGCTCGCACGTACGTGCCGGCCGAGCACTCGATCTCGAACGCGGCGCGCTCGCCGTCGCGCCACAGCTGCTCGAAGCGGTGGACGGTCACCGGCCGCGCGTCGAGCGCGACCTCCTCGCCCGCGCGCGCGAGCTCGTACGCCCGCCGCCCGGCGACCTTGACGGCGCTGAAGGCGGGCGGGCGCTGCAGCAGCCGACCGGTCGGCAGCGGCGGCGGGTCGGGCGGGACGTTGCCCGTCCACGCGATCTCGCCCTCGGTGTCGCCGGTGCTCGAGGTGTAGCCGAGCCGCGCGACGGCCTCGTAGCGCTTGGGCAGCGCCATGAGGTAGCGCTGGACGCGGGTCGCGCGACCGACGAGCACGAGCAGCAGTCCGGTCGCGAACGGATCGAGCGTGCCGGCATGCCCGACGCGCCGGCGGCGATGCTCGCGGCGCACGGCGGCGACGATGTCGTGCGAGGTCCTGCCCGCGGGCTTGTCGATGAGCAGGACGCCGTCGGTCACGTCCTGAGGCTAGCCGCCCGCCGGGCGCCCGCCATCGGGCTCAGCGCGGCGGCGGTTCGTTGCGCGCGTCGCGAACCTCGATCGTCAGCCCGTCGGGCCTGATCGTCACCGTCTTGTACTCGGCGTCCGTCTGCTCCTCCCAGTGGATCTCCATCCCGCGCCTGACCGGCGGCTGGTAGGTGTCGGGAGCCTTGACGACGCGCTCGAGGATCAGGTCCTCGGGATTGACGCCCTGCGGCTCGGCCTTGCGCAGCTCCATCTCCCAGCCGCCCGTCGGAAACGTGCACCAGCCGTCGACGACGATGACACCCGGCCCCTGCAGTGCCCTCCAGTCCTTGCAGTCGCCCGGCAGGGGCTCGTCCTGCGATGAGCCGCCCGGCAGCGGCTCGCCCTGCGACGCCTCCATGTTCAGCTCACCTCGTCCTCGTGACAGCGCATCAACGAGGCTCTACCCGTCAAGCTGAGCGGCTACCTCCCGGCGCAGGAACGCGACGAGCTCGTCGGGCGCCATCTCGGTCTGAAAGCCCGCGGCCTGGCGATGCCCGCCGCCGCCCTTCGCGCGCGCGACCAGCGAGACGTCGACCGCGGCGTCGGTGGCGCGCAGCGACACCTTCGCGGCGCCGTGCCGGTCGTCGCCGGTCAGCTCGCGGGCGAGCGCCGCGACCTTCGTGCCCTGTACGGCGCGCAGGTGGTCGATGATCCCCTCGGTGTAGGACTCCTCGGCGCCGGTCTCGGCGAAGTCCTCGCGCGTCAGGCGGGCGAACGTCAGCCGCCCGCCGTCGAAGCGCTGTACCCGCGCCAGCGCGCGCGTGAGCAGCGCGAGCTTGGGCTCCGGCACGCCCTCGTAGAGGCGACGGTAGATGCCGTGCACGTCGACTCCGGCCTCGATCAGGTCGGCCGCCATGAGATGCGCCGCCGGCCCGGTGTTCTCGTACATGAAGCGCCCGGTGTCGGTCACGAGCCCGACGTAGAGCGCCTCGGCGATCTGGGCCGTGAGCGGCACGTCGAGCCCGCGCATGAGATCCCACACGATCTCGGCGGTGCAGGACGCCTCGGCCACGACGTGGTTGATCGTGCCGAACCGGGTGTTGTCGTGGTGGTGGTCGAGGTTGAGCACCGGCGCCTCGCCGACCTCGACGGCGTTGCGGTCGAAGTTGCCGCAGTCCAGGAAGACGATCGTGCGCTGCGCGACGTCGGCGGGCACGTCGCACACGAGCCCGTCGAACTCGAAGAACGCGTACTCGTAGGGCAGCGGGAACTCGTCGCGCGCGATGAACATGAGCGAGTCCTTGCCGAGCGCGCGCAGCACGCCCTGCATCGCGACGAGCGAGCCCAGCGCGTCGCCGTCGGGGTTCTCGTGCGTGACGAGCACGAAGCGCTCGCCCTCGCGAAGCGCCCCGAGCACCTCGGCGCGCGTGTCTGAGGCGGTGCCGGCGATCACGTCTCCGGAACCTCGCGGCGCAGGATCTCCTCGAGTCGCATCGCCCGATCGGTCGTGTCGTCGTAGACGAACTCCAGCGTCGGCGTTCGCTTCATCCGCAGCTCGCGCGCGAGCCGGCGCTGCAGCGCCCCGTGCGCGGACTGCAGGCCCGCGATCGTCGCCCTGCGCTGCGCCTCGTCGCCGAGCACGCTGACGTACACGCGGGCATGGCGAAGGTCTGGGCTGGTCTTGACGCTCGTCATCGTGACGAAACCGATTCTCGGATCCTGCAGGTCCTGCGCGACGGCGTCCGACAACACCTGCCTGACGGCCTCGTCGACGCGCCGCATCCGCTCCGAGGCCATCCTAATCCCAAACCTCGCCGAACGACCTGACCGTCCGCTCGACGCGGCAGCGCTCGGGAAAGCGCTCGAGCAGAAAGCGCTCGACGCGGTCGGCGAGGCTGTCCAGGCGCCCCAGCGAGCCGCCGGTGACCGCCGCCGCCAGCGTCGCGCGCTGCCACCGATCCTGGTGGCCGACCTCGGCGACGGTGACGCCCATCCGGCCGTGCAGCTGGGCCTTGACCGACGCGAGGTCCTTGCGCTTGGCCTTCAGCGAGCCGGCATCGGGGAAGTGCAGGTGGACGAGCAGCAGCGCCACGTAGGCGGCGTCGTCGGCCATCGGACCGTTACGCCAGCGCGCGGTCGACCTTGCGCGTCTCGTAGACCTCCAGCACGTCGCCCTCCTTGATGTCCTGGAAGTTGCGCAGCACGATGCCGCACTCGAAGCCGGCGGCGACCTCGCGCACGTCGTCGGTCAGCCGTCGCAGCGACGCGATCTCGCCGTCGTAGATGATCGTGCCGTCGCGGATGAGGCGGGTCCTGGCGCCGCGCGTGATCTTGCCGTCGGTGACGTAGGAGCCGGCGATCACGCCGATCCGCGAGGCGCGGAAGATCTGGCGCACCTCCACGTGACCGAGCGCGTGCTCGACCTCGTCGGGCTCGAGCATGCCCTCCATCGCCGCGCGCAGGTCGTCGAGCACCTTGTAGATGACCGAGTAGCTGCGCACCTCGACGCCCTCGCGCTCGGCGACGGCGCGGGCGTCGCCGACCGGACGCACGTTGAAGCCGATGATGATCGCGTCGGAGGCCGCCGCGAGCATGACGTCGGACTCGTTAATGCCGCCGACGCCGCTGCGGATGACGTTGACCGAGACCTCGTCCTGCGGCAGCTTGGCGATCTCGTCCTGCAGTGCCTCGGCGGAGCCCGCGACGTCGGCCTTGACGAGCAGGTTGAGCTCCTTGAGCTCGCCCGCCTGGATCTCCTTGAAGACGTCCTCCAGCGAGCGCTTGCGGCCCGACCGGCGGGCGTGCTGCTCCTGCTTGAGGCGCTGCTCGCGCTCGTGCGCGAGCTGGCGCGCGCGGCGGTCGTTCTCGACGACGCGGACGTACTCGCCGGCCTCCGGCACGCCGTCGAAGCCGAGCACCTCGATCGGGTCGCCCGGCCGGGCCTCCCTGACGCGCTCGCCCGTGAAGTCGTTGAGCGCGCGCACGCGGCCCCAGTGGGCGCCCGCGACGAGCGCGCCGCCGACGCGCAGCGTGCCGCGCTGGATGAGGATCGTCACGACGGGGCCGCGGCCCGGATCGAGCTTGGACTCGACGACGACGCCGGACGCCGGCGCGCTCGGGTTGGCCTTGAGCTCCTCGACCTCGGCGACGACCTGCAGCGTGTCGAGCACGTCGTCGAGGCCGGCCTTCGTCTTGGCCGAGACGTCGACGAACTCCGTCTCGCCGCCCCACTCGACGGGCTGCAGCCCGCGCGCGGTCATCTCCGTGCGCACGCGCGTCGGGTCGGCGCCCTCCTTGTCGATCTTGTTGACGGCGACGACGATCGGCACCTCGGCCGCCTTGGCGTGGTCGATCGCCTCGTCGGTCTGCGGCTTCACGCCGTCGTCGGCGGCGACGACGATGACCGCGATGTCGGTCACCCGTGCGCCGCGGGCGCGCATCGCCGTGAACGCCTCGTGGCCGGGCGTGTCGAGGAACGTGACGAGCTTGCCGTTGTGGTGGACCTGGTAGGCGCCGATGTGCTGGGTGATGCCGCCGGCCTCGCCCGCGACGACCTCGGTCTCGCGGATCGCGTCCAGCAACGAGGTCTTGCCGTGGTCGACGTGGCCCATGATCGTGACGACCGGCGGGCGGTCGGTGAGATCGTCGACGGCGTCCTCGTAGACCGGCTCGCTCTCGACCTCGTCGGCGGCATGGACGATCTCGACCTCCTTGCCGAACTCCTCGGCCAGGACGCCGACGGCCTCGTCGGACAGCGTCTGCGTCAGCGTCGCCATCTCGCCGAGCATCATGAGCTTCTTGATGATCTCCGGGACCGGCACGCCCATCGACTCGGCGATGTCCTTGACCGTCGAGCCGGAGTTGATGCGCACGACGTCGGTGTGCGTCGCGGCGGCCTCGTTGAGCGGCGCGACCGTGTCGTCGTACGTGCCGCGGCGGCGGCGCCCGCGGCGCTGACGGCGCGGCGGCTGCTGCTGCTGGCCGGGCGTGCGGCGCGATGCCTGCGAGTCGATGACGACGCGGCGCCGGCCGCCCGGTCCCGCGGTGCCGGGCGCGCGCTCGCCCGCCAGCGACGAGCGCGTCGGGCGGTGCTTGGCGGGCTCGCCGGCCGTCGCCGGCTCGCCGCCGGAGGCGGGCGCGCCGTCGCCGGCTGCCGCCTGGGCGGAAGCGGGTGGCCGGGCCGCGGCGCGATCCTTGGCCGCGGGCGGCGTCGCGGGATTGCCCGGCTGGGACTGGCGCGCGCGCTGGGCCGCGGCGACGCGGTCGGAGGCGGCCGGCGGCGCCGGCGGCGCGCGGCGCACGGTCGGCGGCGGAGGCGGCGGCTCGGGAGCCTTGACGGCAGGCTTGGAGGCAGCGCCGTTCGTCGGCAGCGGCCGGCCCTCGATCGCGGCCCGGGCGGCGTCCTCGTCGACCGCCGACGCCGGCGCCTTGACCTTGATCCCGGCCTTGCGCAGCTTGTCGAGCACGTCCTGGGCGGACATGTCGTGGGCCTTGGCGAGCTCGTGAACGCGGACCTTTGCCATCTACTCGGAGTGTAGAAGGTCGGGGTCGATCCGCACGCCGCGGCGGAACGAGCGCGCAAAGCCGCCGCGCGCGAGCGCCCGCCGCGCGCAGGCGTCGTCGCACGCGTAGGCGCCGCGCCCCGGATGGCGCTGCTGAGGATCGGGCTGCAGGCGCCCTTCGACGACGACGAAGCGCAGTAGCCGCCGCTTGTCGGCTCTGATGCCGCAGCCGACGCAGCGGCGCTGCGGGGCGGCTATGTCCGCGCGCCCCGGCTCGGCGTGGACAGGTCCGGTGCGACCATCGCTACGAGGTCTCCTCCGCGACCTCGTCGAGCGCGTCCTCGACGGGCACCTCGACGGGTGCGGGCGTCGCCTCGGGCTCGGCCGCGGGCACCTCGTCGGTCGGCTGGTTGGCGAGCGCCTGGTGGGAGTCCAGCCCGCAGTAGCGCGAGCCCGGCAGCGCGGCGTTGGGGCAGCGCCGCCCGGTCGACATGACGGCCGCGCAGCGGCCCTGCGTCTCCTCCTCCTCGTAGCCGGACTCCTGCTCCTCGGCGGCGAACTCGGTCTCGGACTTGATGTCGATCCGCCAGCCGGTCAGGCGCGCGGCGAGGCGGGCGTTCTGGCCCTCGCGGCCGATCGCGAGCGACAGCTGGTCGTCGGGCACGATCACCGTCGCCTGCTTGCCCTCGTCGTCGACGAGCACCTCGCGCACGCGCGCGGGCGACAGCGCCTTGGCGACGAAACGGGCGGGCTCGTCGTTGTAGGGGATGATGTCGATCTTCTCGCCGCGCAGCTCGGAGACGACCATCCGCACGCGCGAGCCGCGCGGGCCCACGCAGGCGCCGACCGGATCGACGCCGTCGGCGTGCGAGACGACGGCGATCTTCGAGCGGTAGCCGGGCTCGCGGGCGACATTGGCGATCTCGACGAGGCCGTCGGCGATCTCGGGGACCTCGAGCTCGAAGAGCTTCTTGATGAGCTCGGGGTCGCGCCGCGAGACGATGATCGACGGGCCCTTCGTCGAGGGCGAGACCTCCTTGATGACGGCCTTGATGCGCTGCGAGTGGTCGTAGCGCTCGCCGTCGACCTGCTCGGACTTCGGCAGCAGCGCCTCGACGCGCTCGCGCAGCTGCACGAGCGTGTAGCGGCTGTCGGACTGCTGCACGATGCCGGTGATCAGCTCGCCGACGCGATCGCGGTACTCCTCGAACATCATGTCGCGCTCGGCCTCGCGGATGCGCTGCAGGATGACCTGCTTGGCGGTCTGCGCGGCGATCCGACCGAAGTCGCCCGGCGTCACGTCGCGCTCTTCGATCTGGTCCTTGTACTGCTCGAACTTCGCCGGGTCGATCTCCGGGTCCGACGGCTCGACCATCTCCCC
>DASZOA010000059.1:0-3199 GCA_035551055.1 Solirubrobacteraceae bacterium | reverse complement strand
CCCGCGCGGCGGATGACGCCACAACGCGCGCCGCGGCTGGCCGCGCGGTCGCCCGGGTTGGCCAGCTGGCAGCGGTCCAGCGACAGGCAGCCGCACCCGATGCACTCCGTCAGGCCGACCTTGAGTCGTTCGAGCTCGGCGATGCGCTGATCGATGCGCGAGGTCCACCTGCTCGACAGCCGCGACCAGTCATGGCGGGTCGGGGCGCGATCGGGCGGCAGCTTGGAGAGCTCTTCGCCGATCTCGTCGAGCGTCAGCCCGACGCGCTGGGCGAAGACGATGAAGGCGATTCGCCGCAGCACCGAGCGCGGATAGCGGCGGTGCCCTGAGCCGGCGCGCTCGGAGTCGATCAAGCCTCGCTGCTCGTAGAAGCGCAGGGCGGACGCTGCGACGCCGCTGCGTCGCGAGACCTCGCCGATCGTCAGCAGGTCGGTCGTCCGAGACGGCAATCCCATCAGCCCTTGACTTCAAGCGTACTTGAACTTGTAGCGTAGCCCTCTCCCCCCGACGAAGGAGCGCAGCGATGGCGACCACGCAGACCGCGAGCCAGCGGATCACCGAGGAGGTCACGTCGTGGCCGGGCGTCGAGGCGGGCCTCGGCCGCCGCGGCGAGTTCGGGTTCACCGTGGGGCGCCGACGGCTCGGCCACCTGCACGGCGACCGCGTCTTCCACGGCAGCTTCCCCAAGGCGATCTGGCAGGAGCTGTTCGATCAGGGACGGATCGACTATCACCCCGTCTTCCCGGGCAAGCCGGGCTACGCCGCGCGGCGGATCGAGACCGAGGAGGACGTCCGCGACGTCATCGAGCTGATCCGGGTCAACTACGATCGCGCCGTGGCGCACCACGGTCTGCCGGATCAGCCGCCGCAACCGATTCCGGCTGTGCAGGCGATGGACACCGGGATCGAGGGCCTGTACGCCTCGACGGCCGCGGTGCCGTTCGGCCGCTCGCTCGACATTCGCGCCTTTCTCCTGCAGCGCGAGCGCGGCAACCTGCTGATCTACAGCACCAGCACGCTCGAGACCGACGCACCCGCGATCGCAGCGCTCGGGGGGATCGCGCGCCACTACCTCAATCACAGCCACGAGGCGCTGCTCGCATCCGACTGGGTCGACGCCCCGCTGTTCGTCCACGAGTCCGAGCGCGACGCGGTGAGCCAGAGCTACGACATCCGCGGCACGTTCTCGAGGCGCCACAGGCTCGACGAGGACTTCGAGGTGATCCCGACGCCCGGCCACACGCCGGGCGCGACCGCCTACCTCTGGACCAGCGGCGCGCATCGCGTTCTGTTCACCGGCGACACGATCTACCTCGACGACGGCGAGTGGGTCGCCGCCGTGCTTGCGTCCAGCGACCGCGAGGCGTACATCGAGAGCCTCGAGCTGATCCGCGAGCTCGACTTCGACGTCCTCGTGCCATGGCTCGCGACCCGCGGCCGGCCCTACTACGCGATCACCGACCACGCCGATGCGAGGCGCCGCATCGGCGCGATCCTCGATCGCGTGCGGCGCGGCGAGAGCCACTGAAGCACGATCAGCTGGTCGCGGTCGTCCTCGCCGCGAGCGCAGCTCGTCATCGCGTGCTGTGATGGGCTTTCCCGATGGAGACGCCGCGCGCCGACGACAACCGCATCGCCTTCGTGCTCGGCGGCGGCGGCGGGCCGCTCGGCGCGCACGAGGTCGGGATGCTGCACGCGCTGATCGAGCGCGGCCTCGTTCCCGACCTCGTACTCGGAACGTCGGTCGGGGCGATCAACGGCGCGGCCGTCGCCGCCGATCCGACCATCGCCGGCGTGGAGCGACTGACCGCGATGTGGCTGGCGATCGGGCGCGGCGACGTCTTCCGGGGATCGGTGATGGGCCGCCTGACGACGCTCACGCGCACGCGCACGCACCTGCACGGCAACGACGCGCTGCGCGCACTGCTCGCCGAAGCCCTGCCGGCGAGCCGCATCGAGGATCTCGCGGTCCCCTTCCAGTGCGTGGCGGCGAGCATCGAGCGCGCCTCCGAGCACTGGTTCACCGAGGGGGCGATCGTCGATGCGGTCGTCGCGTCGGCCGCGGTGCCCGGCCTCCTGCCGGCCGTCGAGATCGACGGCGAGCACTTCATCGACGGCGGCATCGTCAACAGCATCCCGGTCAGCCGCGCGGTCGCGCTGGGCGCGCGCGAGATCTACGTGCTGCACGTCGGCCGCGTCGAGCGGCCGCTGGAGGCGCCGCGCTGGCCGTGGGAGGTCGCGCTCGTCGCCTTCGAGATCGCGCGCCGGCACCGGTTCTTCGCGGATCTGGCCGCGCTGCCCGACGGCTTCGATGCGCACGTGCTGCCGACCGGGCAGGAGGACCCGCCGCGCTACACCGACCTCTCGCAGCTTCGCTACCGCGACACCGCGCACATCCCCGACCGGATCGCGCGCGCCCACGAGGCGTCGGTGCGCTACCTCGAGGCGCACGGGCTCGGGCGCGCGTGATGCCCGTCCCGCCGACGCTCCTGCGCCGCCTCGTCGCCGCGCCGCTCGTCCTGCTCGTCGAGGCGGCCGTGGTCGCGATCTCTCCGCTGCTCGGGCTGATCGCGGCGCTGGCGGCGACCCTGGGCCGCGGGCGGCGGCTGCTGCGGGCGCTGGCGATCGCGACGACGTACTGCGCGCATCACGTCGCCGCGACGCTGGCGTGCCTGGCACTGTGGGTGGCGACCGGCTTCGGGCGGCAGGTGGCCTCGGAGCGGATGCGGCGCACGCACTACGGCCTGCTGCGGTGGTTCGTCGGGGCGGTGCATCGCGCGGTCGTCCGGCACGCGCGCGTCCAGGTCCAGGTCGTCGAGTCGCAGGCGGCCGAGGAGGCGCTGGCGGCGCGTCGGCGCCCGGTCGTCGTGCTCAGTCGCCACGCGGGCGAGGGCGACTCGCTGCTGGTCTTGCACATGCTGCTGTGCCGCTACGGCCGCAACCCGCGGCTCGTCCTGCACGAGGCGCTGAGGCTCGACCCGCTGATCGACGCGCTCGGCCGGCGCCTGCCCGCCCGCTTCGTCGACCCCCGCGGCGGCGACACGGAGGTCGAGATCGCCGCGATGGCCGAGGGCATGGGCGCCGACGACGCCGTGCTCATCTTCCCCGAGGGCGGCAACTTCTCGCCGGCGCGGCGGCAGCGGGCGATCGAGCGCCTCGAGCGGGCAGGCCACCACGAGGAGGCGGCGTGGGCGCGCGA
>DASZOA010000058.1:0-1724 GCA_035551055.1 Solirubrobacteraceae bacterium | reverse complement strand
ACCGTCCGCGCCGGAGAGATGGCCTACATCCCGGCGGGCGTGCCGCACCTGCCGATCAACGCGAGCGAGCACGAGCCGGTGCGGTGCATCGTCGCCCGCACCGATCCGAACGAGCAGGAGAGCGTCGTCGTCCTGCCCGAGCTCGAGGCGCTGGCGCACACGTATCCGGCATTGGGCGAGGTGGTCGAGCTCGACAGCGTCCGGCGCTGACGCGCGCCGCAGATCCTCCTCGTCACCCGCGCGCCCTCGCCTCCACCGGCGTGCAGACGGACGCCTACCCTCTCGGGCCTCGCGATCGAGCGTCGCCGAGCCGTAGGTCGCGGGTGGCCCTGCAGCTCGCGCAGCGCTTCGGGACGCTGTAGCCGAGGATCGACTGCTGCGTCCCGGTTGCGCAGATCACGAATGCGCCGCTGCGCTGCCGCGTGCTGCGGCTCGCACCGGCTCGCGCTGCTCGGAGCCCACGAAGCCCACGCGACGCGTGAAGCATCACCAGCCTGCGCCCCGAGTGCAGCGCGTGCTCGCCAAGCTGCAGCGCACGCTGCGCGAGCTGATGGGACTCCATCACGAGCCGCTCCCGAGCGTTGCCGACGGTGTCCTCGAGCGGCTGCGCCGCAGCTGTGACGCTCGCGCCCGGCGCACCGAGTGCTCGCGGGCGCGCGGGACGCCCCGCAGATGTCTTCGCTCAGACCATGGCGGGCTTGGAGGCGACGTGCGACGTGGTACTCGTGGTCGAGCGAACCGAGAAGGAGCGAGATGACGACTCAAGTCACGCCGCTGGGCGCGGTCGCGCGGGGCCTGGCCGCCGGCGCGGTCGGCACCGCGTGCATGACGCTGGCCCAGGAGCTGTCGGCCCGGCTGCAGTCCTCGCAGAGCGACGACCAGCAGGGCGACGACCAGCAGGGCGACGACCAGCAGAACCGCGATGCGTGGGCGCAGGCCTCGATGCCGGCCAAGGTGGCATGGCGCATCAGCAGGGGCGTCTTCGAACGCGACGTGCCGCCCGAGCGCATACCGCTGCTGACGAACGCGGTGCACTGGGCCTACGGGACCGCGTGGGGCGCCGTCTATGGTCTCGTCCAGGAGACGTTCGGCGGGCGCCCGCTTCGCCGCGGCGTGGCGTTCGCCACCGGGGTGTGGGCGATGTCCTACGTGCAGCTCGTGCCCATGGGCCTGTACGAGCCGCCGTGGAGATACCCGCGCAAGGACGTCGCGATGGAGCTGTCGTACCACCTCGCCTACGGGCTCGGCGTCGCCGGCGCGTACCACGTGCTCGACCGGGCGTAAGGATCGCCGCGGGCCCTACGCCAATGTTCATGCCGCCCCGCGCGGCAGCATCGAAACGACAAAGGAGGTGTCATGGGCATCACCGCCCCGAATCGCACGCAGAACCGCGGCGCACCCGCCGACCGCGGCGCCACGTCCGCCGGCGAGCGGCACGACGGGCGCTATCAGGCGTTTGCGCTGTTGCGCTCGGCCTTCATGATCGCGCCGATCGTGGCGGGGCTCGACAAGTTCTTCAACATCCTCGTCGAGTGGCCGGTGTACCTGGCCCCGTGGATCAACGACATCGCGCCGGGATCCGGTCAGGACTTCATGTACGTCGTCGGCGCGATCGAGATCCTCGCCGGTGTGATCGTCGCGCTGAAGCCGCGCTATGGCGCGTACCTGGTCGCTGCCTGGCTCGGCGGGATCGTGATCAACCTGCTGACCTACTCGGGCTACTA
>DASZOA010000057.1:0-7694 GCA_035551055.1 Solirubrobacteraceae bacterium | reverse complement strand
GGCGCTCGTGGAGCGCGACGACGAGGCCGAGCAGATGCGGCGCGTCGCCGAGCGCGTGTCGCTGTCGCAGCCGGCGCCGATCCAGGTCGACTCGACCGAGCCCGAGGTCATCGAGGCCGCGCTCGAGCAGATCCCGGGGCGTGCGATCGTCAACTCGATCAACCTCGAGGCCGGCCGCGACAAGCTCGACCGCGTCGTGCCGATCGCGCTCGCCCACGGCGCCTGCCTGATCGCGCTGACGATCGACGAGGTCGGGATGGCGAAGACCGCCGAGCGCAAGCTCGAGATCGCTCGCCGGCTGAAGGAGCTGTGCTGCGACGAGCACGGCCTCGACCCCGAGGCGCTGATCTTCGACTGCCTGACGTGCACGCTGACGACCGGCGACGAGGAATGGCTCCCGTCGGCGATCGAGACGATCGAGGGCATCCGCGCGGTCAAGGAGCACATCCCGCTCGTCAAGACCTCCCTCGGCGTCTCGAACGTCTCCTTCGGCGTGTCGCCGCGTGCCCGGGCGGTGCTCAACTCGGTCTTCCTGCACCACTGCGTCGAGGCCGGGCTGGACCTCGCGATGGTCAACCCCAACCACATCACGCCGTACGGCGAGATCAACGAGACCGAGCGCAAGCTCGCCGACGACCTCGTCTTCGACCGCCGCGACGACGCGCTGGAGATCTTCATCGCGCACTTCGAGGCGCAGACGGAGGATGCCGAGGAGGAGAAGGCCGACCCGACCGCGGGCATGGAGCCCGAGGAGGCGCTGCACTTCCACATCCTGCGCCGCAAGAAGGAGGGCGTCGAGGACTGGATCGACCGCAGCGTCGAG
Source organism: Solirubrobacteraceae bacterium (assembly GCA_035551055.1). GTDB lineage: Bacteria > Actinomycetota > Thermoleophilia > Solirubrobacterales > Solirubrobacteraceae > CADCVQ01. The sequence continues at coordinate 6,871 of DASZOA010000057.1, read as the reverse complement.
AAGATGGGCGCGGTGCCGACGCTCAACGAGGTGCTGCTGCCGGCGATGAAGGAGGTCGGCGACCTGTTCGGCGCCGGCGAGCTCATCCTGCCGTTCGTCCTGCAGTCCGCGACGGTCATGAAGCGCGCCGTCGCGCAGCTGGAGAACTACCTCGACAAGGTCGAGGGCTACACGAAGGGCACGGTCGTGCTGGCGACCGTGTTCGGCGACGTGCACGACATCGGCAAGTCGCTGGTCAACACGATCCTCACGAACAACGGCTACACCGTCGTCGACCTCGGCAAGCAGGTGCCGATCTCGTCGATCCTCGAGGCCGCCCAGGAGCACGATGCCACCGCGATCGGGCTCAGCGCGCTGCTCGTCTCGACGTCCAAGCAGATGCCCCTGTGCATCGAGGAGCTGCACTCCAAGGGGCTGAGCTACCCGGTCCTGATCGGCGGCGCGGCGATCAACCGCGACTTCGGGCTGCGCGCGCTGTACCCGCACGGGCGCGAGTCGGAGGAGATGTACCGTCCCGGCGTCTTCTACTGCAAGGACGCCTTCGAGGGCCTGCACAAGATGGACCAGCTCATCGAGCCCGAGCTGCGCCCGAAGCTCCTCGCCGACGTGCGCGCGGCCGCCGAGCACTTCCGCAAGCACGGCAAGGACCCGCCGCCGCTGGTCACCGACGACACCTCGGTGCGCTCCGCGGCGCGGACCGACGTGGCGATCCCCGAGCCGCCGTTCTGGGGCGCGCGCGAGATCGAGGTGCCGCTGGACGAGGTCTTCCCCCATCTCGACACGCACGTGCTGTTCAAGCTGCACTGGGGCGGGCGCGGCGTGAAGGGCGAGGCCTGGCGCAAGCTCGTCGGCGAGGACTTCCAGCCGCGCCTCGAGCGGATGTGGGCCGAGCAGGACTACCTGCAGCCGCGCGTGCTGCTGGGCTACTTCCCCTGCTACAGCGAGGGCAACGACGTCGTCGTGCTCGACCCCGACGACCGCACGACGGTCCTCGAGCGGCTGAACTTCCCGCGCCAGCCCGGCCACCACCGCATCTGCCTGGCCGACTTCTTCCGCCCGAGGGAGACCGGCGAGCTCGACGTCGTCGCGCTGCAGGCGGTGACGGTCGGCCCGCGGGTCACCGAGGTCGTCACCGCGCTGGAGGCCGAGGGCGAGTACGCCGAGCAGCTGTTCACGCACGGGCTCGGCGTGCAGGCCGCCGAGGGCTGCGCGGAGTGGCTGCACGCGCGGGTGCGCGCCGACCTGGGCATCGGCCCCTCCGACGGGCGGCGCTACTCGTGGGGCTATCCCGCCTGCCCGGAGCAGTCCGAGCACGAGAAGGTCTACCGGCTGCTGGACTGCCCGTCGATCGGGCTGTCGCTGACCGGCGGCTACGCGGTCGAGCCCGAGCAGTCGACGCTGGCGATCGTCGCCCACCATCCGCAGGCCGTCTACTTCGGCATGAAGTCGGGCTTCCTGCCCAAGGAGAAGGTGCCCGACGACATCATCATCGGCTCAGACCGCGACGCCACCGTCCGCCGGCGCGACCACGACCCGCGCGAGGGACCGCCGGAGGACGAGCCGGCGCTGGCGATCGACGCGCGGGCGTAGCGCGCCGCGCATGAGATTCGTCTGAGATCGTGCGTCGCCCGGTCGCCGGGCGGGGAACACGGGCATACGTTCGTCAACGTTCAGGAGGCTGAATCGCATGGTTGCTGACGCCGGACCCCCGCTCGTGCTGATGGCTGTGGGCCTTGTCCTGTGGCTCGCGGTGACCGCCACGGTGGGCGGCATCTCGATCCAGACGATCGGTGTGATCCTCTTCGTCGTCGGCGCGATCTGGCTCGTGGTCGAGATGATCCAGGCGCGCTCGCTGACGCGCGGCCGGGTGGCCGACGAGCCGGTCGGCTACCGCGAGGAGCGGGTCTACCGCGACCGCGGGCTCTAGCAGGCGCCGGCTCGCTCGCAGCGGCGCTCGGGGCGACAAGCCGCAGCGTCAGTGGCGCCGCGCGACGAGCCGCGTCATCAAGCCGCCGTATCCGACCACGACCAGGCCGACGGCCAGCAGCACCAGCGCGAGCGCGCCGAGCGGCGGCCAGGTGCTCGCCAGCGTGCCGACGTGCTCGCGCTCGGCGACGATCACGGGGACGAGGTCCTGGCGCAGATAGCCGTCGAACTCCCCCATCGAGTGCACGTGCGTGATCCCGTCGAAGCGCATCATCCCGCCGGTCCCGGGGATCGCGTTCCAGCCGATCGCGACCGCCGGTGCGGCCAGCAGCGACTGCGCCAGACCCGGCGTGCGCCTGCGCAGTAGCGCCACGACCCGGTCGCCGGGCATCCGCAGCGCGCGCGCCAGGTACGCGACGAGCGGCGTGACCTCGCCGGCGACGGCGCTGAGCGGCAGCGCGTCGAACAGGGCGATCGTGCGCGGCGCGCGCGCCTCGAGCGAGCGGCGGACGTCGGCCGAGCTGCGGCCGGTGCGCTCGGCGACGAAGCGATACAGCCGCGGCGCCTCGGCGGAGGCGCCGCCGCGCAGCGTCATGATCGGACCGCCGAACGCGATCGCGTCGTGGACGGTGTCGATGCCGTTCGCCAGGCCGCGCACGCGCTCGGTCTCGAAGACGGGCTCCAGGCCCGAGATCGCCGCCTCGCCGGCGGCGAAGCGCGGGAGGTACTGCGCCACGACGACGAGCGCGACGACGACCGCGCCGAGCGCCACCACGACGCGCCAGGCCAGGCGGCCGGGCGGGGATTGCGAGGCCCGCCGGGCCTGCAGCAGCCCGTAGGCGAGCAGGCCGAGGCCGATCGCGAGCAGCAGGTACGGGATGTAGCCCACGCCGCCCCACGCCGCAAGGTGCTGGAAGTCCTCCCGGTGCTCGACCATCCGCCCGACGACGTCGTCGCGCAGGTACTTGCGCAGCCCCGGGACCGTGCGCACGGGCTTGCCGCGCGACAGCCGCGTCAGGCCCTCGATGCCCGGGACCTCGGACCACGCGGATGTCATGTTGGGCAGCGCCGTGAGCGCCTGCGAGATGGCCGGGAAGTCCTGCTCCAGCGTCGCCGCGAGCCCTTCCTCGGTCAGCGCCAGCGTCGTCGCGAGGTACGCGATCAGACGGGGGATCTCGTCGCTGACCGCCGTCAGCGGCAGGGCCCGCGTGAGCGCCTCGGTGTGCGGCGCCTCGCGGCGCAGGATCCTGCGCACCTGTTCGCTCGACAGGTCGAGCCGGCGCCGCATGACGCGCACGAGCGAGCGGACCTCCCGGTTCGCGCCGCCACGGGCGCTGACGAGCGGGTCGGCGAGGTCGACGTACTGCGAGAGCAGGTTCGACGCCGAGCGGGTGCCGGCGATGCGCTCGTCGGTGAACGCCGGCCGCGCGGCGTCGATGACGTCCTGGCCCGCGCCGAGCCGCGGCATCAGCGACAGCGCGAAGACGAGCACGACGATGACGAGCCCGACGAGGGCGACCCCGAGCCACGCCCGCGAGGCAGCGGTCGACAACAGTCCCTTCATGCGCATCCTTGTTGAACGTCCCTCGGCATCGACGACTGGCAGCGACGGCTCAGCCGGCCGTCGAAGCAGCGCGCGACCTTACACGGACGCCCGCGCCGCTGCGACGAGTGCCAGCTTCTGGGCGCGCGTCAGCCGCTTGACGCGGGCCTCCTCGCGGCGCGCGGCGCTGGCGTCGGGCATCGGCCGGGCGAGCGCGAGCGAGACCGGCAGCCGGCTGGCGGTGTAGCGGCTCGCACGGCCGGCGCGATGGGCGTCCAGCCGGCGCTCGAGGTCCGACGTCCAGCCGCAGTACAGCGAGCCGTCGCGGCACAGCAGCAGATAGACCCAGGCGTCGGGCATCGGTGAAGGGGTTCGACGCGCGCTGCGGCGATCATCCTGCGATCGTGGCGACGGGCGCGGCACGCCGAGCCCTGCTGAGCGGCTACGCCGGCTCGCGCGCCTCGGCGCGGCCGAACGGCACGGGGGCAAGCTCGACCGGCGCGGAGTGCATCGCGCGAAGGCGCACCTCGCGCCACGAGAGGCCCTCCTTGACGAGCGCCGGGGCGCCCATGACGACCGCGGTCGCGATCTCGACGGACTGCAGGATGATCCCGTAGGCGAGCGCGTCGGCGTGGCCGACGCCGTAGGCGCCGAGCACGGCCACGCAGGCGGCTTGGAAGACGCCGACGTTCGAGGGCGTCGCGGGCAGCACCGCGGTGGCGTTGACGGCGAACAGCACCGCGGCGGCGGCGCCGATCCCGGCGCGCTCGTCGAGGCCGAGCGCGACGAGCAGCACGTAGCACGACAGCCACTGCACGGCCCACGCCGACAGCTGGCCCGCGGCGGCGATCGCGCCCAGCCGCGGCCTGCGGAAGATCGTCAGCCCGTCGCGCAGCGCCACGAGCGCCGCTCGCGTCCGCGCCGCGACGGCGGCCACGCGCGCGCAGCGCGCCTGCCGCCCCGAGCGCAGCAGCGCGGGCGCCGAGAGCAGCGTGACGACGATCGCCAGCGGCGCCAGCGCCACGGCGACGAGCGCCGTGTGGCGCGTGAACACGTCGACGGTCGAGAACATCGCGATCCCGAGCAGGACGAGGGCGAGGACGTTCAGCAGCGCCTGCGAGACGATCGTCCCGAGCACGACGGGCAGGTGCTCGCGCGCGCTGCCGAGCCGCCGCGCGACGACGAACGCCCGCGACGGCTCGCCGAGGCGGGCGGGCAGGGTCGCCGACATGAGCACGCCGATGAACGTGCCCTGCAGCGCGTCGCGGGCGCGGACGCGGGCGCCCGGCAGCGCGGCGCGCAGGATCGCGTGCCAGGCGACCGCACGCAGCACCATCGACAGGCACATCAGCCCGAGCCCGAGCAGCACCCACGGGGGCGCCGCGTTCAGCAGCGCGGCGGCGATCCGCTCGACGCCGATCCGCTGCAGCGCGATCACCGCGAGCGCCGCGGCAAGCAGCCCGACGGCGCCGATCGCCAGCCGCCGCGCCATCCGCGGGCCCGGCCGCGACAGGTTGCCGGAGCCGGGCGCCAGGCTCGGCTCGAGCGTCGGCAGGCGCCGAGCCGGGACGCGCGCGCCGTCGGCGGGGGCGAAGCCGAGCCGCGCGGCGACGCCGCGCGGCGCGCGCGCATGCAGTGCGATCGCGTCCTCGTAGGCGCCGAGCACCTCGGCGGCGACGTGCGGCCAGGCGTACCGGCGCGCGGACGCGGCCGCCGCCGCGGCCAGCTGCGCGCGGCGCGGCGGGTCGAGCGCGAGGTCGCGCAGCGCCTCGCCGAGCGCGGTCGCGTCGCCGCGCGGCACGAGCAGGCCGTTGCGCTCGTGCTCGACGACGTCCCGGTAGCCGGCGATGTCCGATGCCACGACGGGGGTGCCGGCGGCGAACGCCTCCGTCAGGACCATCCCGAAGCTCTCGCCGCCGAGCGAGGGCGCGCACAGGACGTCCGCCGTGCCGAGGACGCGCAGCTTCTCCTCGTCGCCGCACTTGCCGTGCGCGACGACGCCGCGGGCGTCGAGCACGAGCGGCGCGACGTCCTCGTCGTCGACGCCGACGAGGTCGAGCCGCGCGGGGACGTGCTCGCGCAGCGCCTCGAAGGCGCGCAGCAGCACGGGCAGGCCCTTGCGCTCGACGGCCTGGCCGACGAACGCGATCCGCAGGGGCTCGCCGGTCGCCGACGCGCCGCGCACGGGGTTCATCTGCTCTGGGACGTCGACGCCGTTGGGGATGATCCGGTAGCTCCCGCCGTAGAACCGCCGGCCGGTCCACGCCGCGGCCTGCGAGACGGCGATCCGCACGTGCAGGCGGTTCAGCCGCCGCCGCGCGCCCAGGACGTTGGCGACGCCGTGCGAGAACGCGTTCTCGGAGTGGCAGTGAAACGTCGCGACGAGCGGCGCCTCGACGGTCATGAGCGAGTCCCAGCCGGGAATCGGCGCGACCGGCTCGTGCAGGTGCACGACGTCGTAGCCGCGCTCGAGCTCGCGGCGCAGCGCGACGACCGTCGAGACGCCGTAGGCGATGTTCGAGACCGCGCCGTTGGACGGAAAGCCGAAGGTCCGGCCGAGCGGGACGAGGTACTCGGGCAGCGGGCGCCGCGAGGGCCGCGCGCCGCGGTGCAGCCGCTGCGTCAGGCGGTCGTCGGGGTCGACCGGCGACAGCACGCGCACGTCGTGGCCGGCCGCGAGGTACTGCTCGGCGAGGGCCTGGATGTGGCGCGTGACCCCGCCGGGATACGTCCACGAGTACGGGGACACCAGCGCGATGCGCATCGCGGCATCCTAGATGGTCGATTCCACGACCCGCCCCGCCGGCTGGCCGCGTCTCGCGCCGGATGCCGCGTCAGCCGACCGGCTCGCGCGCCGCGAGCGCGGGGTCGCCCCGCACGTACGCCGTCGCGCACGCCAGCACGAACACGCCGAAGGCGAACAGCATCGGGCCGGAGTCGTTGAACAGCGTCCCGACGACCGACGCGGTCAGGCCACCGATCAGCGCCGCGCGCCAGGAGGGCGAGCCGCGCAGCGGCGCGTAGATGCGCTCGCGATAGCGCAGCGCGTAGGCGACGCCGAGCGCGGCGACGAGCGTGACGAGCGGCATCACGCCGAGGACGAGGATGTTGAAGGCCAGCGTGTAGCGGCGCGCGACGACGTCCCACAGCGATCCGGCGCTGTCGGCCTGCAGCACGGTGCGCGTGAAATGCCCGTTGCCGGCGGTGGCGAGGTCGAGCAGCGCAAGCGCCGCCAGCGCGACGACCGGGACGGCGGCCACGCTCGTCATGCTGCCCGGCCGGCCGTCGCGGCGCGGCCTGCTGATCGCGGCCGCCGTCCCGGTCGTCGCGCTGGCGGCGCTTGCGCTGCTCGACCTCGCCACCGCCGGCAACGGGCATTTCACGCGCACCGTGCTGCAGGCC
>DASZOA010000056.1:0-4260 GCA_035551055.1 Solirubrobacteraceae bacterium | reverse complement strand
CCACGGCGCCGTGACGCCGGTCGGGCCGTGACGCCGCTGATCGGCGCGGCGGCCACCGAGATCAACTCGGGGGACACCGCGGGGATGCTCGTGTCGACCCCGCTCGTCCTGCTGCAGACGATCGGGCTGGGCCTGTTCTACGCGGGTCTCGTGCGCGCGAAGAACTCGCTGAACACGTTCATGATGTGCGTCGGCGCGATCGTGGCCGCCGCGATCACCTGGGCGCTCGTGGGCTACTCGCTGGCCTTCGACGGAGACGCGCCGATCGTCGGCGGCCTCGGCCACGCGTTCGTCAACGACGTCGGCTTCGAGCCGCGCGAGGGCCTGACGATCCCGCACCTCGTCTTCTTCGCCTTCCAGGCGACCTTCTGCATCATCACGACCGCGCTGATCTCCGGCGCCGTCGTCGAGCGGATGCGCTTCGGGCCGTTTCTCGTCTTCGCGGCGCTGTGGTCGGTCCTCGTCTACGCGGTCCTGGCGCACTGGGCGTTCGGCGGCGGCTGGCTGGCGGCGCAGGGCACGCTCGACTTCGCCGGCGGCGTGCCGGTCGAGATGGGCTCGGGCTTCGCGGCGCTGGCGGCGGCGCTCGTCGTCGGCGCGCGCAAGGACTACGGCCGCCAGGCGCTGCTGCCGCACAACGCGATCTACTGCCTGCTCGGCGCCGGCCTGCTCTGGTTCGGCTGGTTCGGCTTCAACGGCGGCAGCGGCTTTGCGACCGGGACCTCCAGCGTGCTGGCGTTCACGAACACGATGCTGACGCCGGCCTGCACGCTGCTGACCTGGTTTCTGCTCGACCTCGCCCGCAGCCGCCACATCACGGCGATCGGCGCGGCCACCGCGATCATCGTTGGCTGCGTCGGGATCACGCCGGCGGGCGGGTTCGTCAGCCCGATGTGGGCGATGGCGCTCGGCGTCGTCGTCGCGCTGCCGTGCTACGCCGTCGTCGCCCTGCGACCGCGCACGCGCGTCGACGAGACGCTCGACGTGCTCGCCGCGCACGGCGTCGCCGGGCTGACCGGGATCGTCTTCATCGGCTTCGTCGCCCAGCGGGACTGGAACGGCGTCGCCGACGGCCTGCTGTACGGCGACGCCGGGCAGCTGCTCTCGCAGGTCGTCGCGGCGGCGGCCGCGCCGGCGTACGCCTTTGGCATGACCTACGTGCTGCTGCGGGCGCTCGGCGCGCTCATGCCGCTGCGCGCCACGGCCCACGACGAGGCCGTCGGGATGGACGTCATCCACCACGGCGAGCAGGCCTACGCCAGCGGCGAGGGCGCGATCCTCGTCCGCACGGACTCCGGCGACGGCGAGGTCCCCGTCGCCAACCCGATCTAGAATCGGCCGCATGAAGATGGTGATCGCGTACATTCGCCACGAGGCGTTCGAGCCGATCCGCGCGGACCTGCTCTCGAAGGGCTTTCCGTCGCTGTCGGTGAGCGAGGTCAAGGGCTCCGGACGCCAGAAGGGGATCACGGAGCGCTACCGCGGGGCCGAGCTGACGAACTACCTGCGCCCGAAGGTCAAGATCGAGTGCGTCGTCGCCGCCAACGACGTGCGGATCGTCGTCGACACGGTGCTCCGGCACGCGCGGACGGGCGGCGTTGGCGACGGCAAGGTCTTCGTCCTGCCGGTCGAGGAGGCCTACCGCGTGCGCACCGGCGAGGCCGGCGAGGAGATCCTGCAGTCGCACCCCGACGCGGCGCGGAACCTGTAGCGCGCGCTCAGCGCAGCTCGCGGTAGGTCAGCACGACGCGGCCGAGCACGACGACGTCCCCGTCGTGCAGCTCGGCCTCGTCGACGCGCCGCCCGTTGACGAAGGTGCCGTTCGTGCTGCGGTCGTCGAGGATCCGCAGCCGGCCGGCGCGCGCGACGATGATCGCGTGACGTGCCGAGACGGTGTGGTCGTCGAGGCGCACGTCGGCGGTCATCCCGCGCCCGACGTGCGTGACGTCGCCCGCGAGCGCGAAGGCGTCGCCGTAGCAGAGCAGGTACCGGCCCGGGGCGAGGTCGGGCGAGGCGCGATCGCCGCGCTGCTCGTCGCTCTGCGGCCGCGCCTCGAGCGCGGCCGTCGGATCCTCGAGCCCCGGGGGCCGGCTGTCGGCGAGCGCGGACACGGCTGCAGTGCAGCGCGGCAGGCTCAAGCGCGGCTTAAGACGCCGCGTCTGCGGGGCGATTCGTACGCTGCTCTTACGTTCGGCTGGGATCGTGCGCGCATGCCACCGAGGAGCCAGATGCGTGCACGACGGATCGCGCTGTTCGCGCTCAGCGGCGCGCTCGTCGCCGGCGGGACCGGTGCGGCGATCGCCGCCGTGACGAACGACGACGCCGGCCGGAGCGAGCAGGCGATCGTCGACGACGCCGCCGAGCGGCTGGACGTCTCCCCCGAGAAGCTGCGCGAGGCCTCGCCGCGGCCTACGACGCCCAGCTCGACAAGGCGGTGCAGGACGGCCGGCTGACCCAGAAGCAGGCCGACGCGATCAAGGCCGCCCGGGAGCGGTCCGGTCGCGTGCTCGGACCGCTCGGCGGACGCGGCCGCGGCCCGCACGGCGGTCCCGACCTGCGCGGCCACGGCCTGCGGCACGGCCTGCTCGACGAGCTCGCCAGCGCCCTGGGGTCCACGCCGGAGAAGCTGCTCGAGCAGCTGCGCGACGGCAAGACGCCGGCCGAGATCGCCAGGGCCAACGGCAGGTCGCTGGCCGAGGTTCGCAGGGCGGTCACGTCGGCGATCGAGCGGCGCCTCACCGAGGCCGTGGCCGACGGCGACCTCACGCGCCGTCAGGCGGACGCGATCATCGAGCGCGTCGAGCGGAGGCTCAGGCGGATCGAGTCCGGTCGCCTGCCGCGGCTGGGCGGCCATCGCGGGCGCGACAACCGGCCCGCGCTGCGGCCCGGCGTCGGTCCCGCCGAGCTCGCGCCGCCGGCGGCCGTGCAGAGCTGACGCGCGCCGACAGCGCCGCCGGGCGGGACAGCACCGACCGCCCGGCGGATGCGCGTGGCAACGCGCGCTCGCGCCCACGGCGCTAGCCTGCCGCCGGTGCTGAGGAAGGCGCTGCGCCGAGCTCCGGCGGTCGTCGTCGCGTTGTGCGCGCTGGCGGGCGCCGCGTTCGCGATCGACGAGCTGCTGCTGTCCGGCGGCGAGAGCATCGCGTCGGCGCCCCTGCGCGTGTCCGTGCTCGCTCCGGGCAGCTTCGAGAGCGCCCATCCCTACGCGCCCTACTACGTCGTCCCGCGCAAGCGCTTTCGCGACCCCTCCAAGCTGTCGCGCCTCGCGCGCAACAAGCTCATGACCAAGCCCGAGAGCGCGCTGGTCAAGGGCGCGCTCGCCGGCAGCCCGCAGATCGTGCGCCTGCGGCTGCGCGCGACGTCGGACGAGCCGGTCACCGTCGAGGCGGTCCGCTTCGACGTCGTCAGCCGGGCACGGCCGCTGCGCGGCTGGTTCACGGCGCTGTCGGGCTGCAACGGCGAGCCGGTGCGGCGCGCGCAGGCCGACCTCGACTCGCGTCGCCCCTCGGTGCGCTACGTCAGCGCCCGCGGCGCCGCGTCGCCGGCGCGCGCGCTCGAGGTCGAGCGCGCGGCGCCGCAGGTGCTCGAGCTGCGCGCCGCGACACGCAGCCACCGCGTGGCGTGGACGGCCGAGCTGTCGGTGCGCGACGAGGACGGGCGCTCGTCGAGCGTCGTCGTCGACGACGCCGGCAAGCCGTTTCGGGTCACGTCGGCCCGCGCGAGCCGCGGCTACGAGCCGGTCTACGGCGCGACGGCGATCACGTCGTTTCGGCGCGGCGATCCGCGCGAGCGCGACGCCGAGGGCTGCTAGGAGGACGGGCCGGCCGGTGCGCCGCCGCGCGCGCCCCAGCGCAGCAGGCCCAGCAGCAGGTCGACGTGCCCCTTGGCGTCGGCGAGCGCGTGATGGGTCTTGGAGTCCTTCGGTCCGAGCAGCGCGCTGGGCATGCGGCGCTTGATCGCGTCGCGCACCGCGCTGCCGGTCAGCGCGGCGTAGGCCGACTTCATGTCGAGGTGCGCCGACTGGCCGAACGGGCTGCGGCCGGCGTACTCGTGCAGGTAGTACTGCGCGAAGCTCCAGACCAGGCCGAGCGGGTAGGCGGCGAGCACCGGCTGCGCGTCGTGCTCGGCGGCGAGCCGGTCGATCCACGCGGCGAACTCCGGCAGCGCCTCCTCGGGCGGCCGGCCGTCGCGCTCGAGCTGCGCTCGCCGAAAGCCCGTGACGCGCAGCGCCTTGGCGAGGTAGCGATCGGAGATCGGCCG
>DASZOA010000055.1:0-4691 GCA_035551055.1 Solirubrobacteraceae bacterium | reverse complement strand
CTGTAGCGTGGACGCGGCCGCCGCCGCACGCGCGCTGCTGGGGCGCCGCCGGCCGCCGGCGGCGCGGGCGCTCGGCGCCCGCCGCCCGCCGCTGCCGCTGCTCGGCCTCGGCCTCGTCGTCGGGCTGGCGGCCGCGCTGCCGGCGCTCTACCTCGTCGTCGCTGTGCTCGACGACGCGCCGGCCGCGCTCGACGCCGTCGCCAGCGACCGCACGGTCGGGCTGATCGCGCGCAGCGTCGGCCTCGCCGCGGCCGTGACCGCCGCGGCGATCGCGATCGCCGTGCCGCTCGCCTGGCTGACCGTGCGCTCGGACCTGCCCGGACGCCGCGCCTGGGCGACGCTGCTGACGCTGCCGCTCGTGATCCCGAGCTACATCGGCGCCTACCTGTTCGTCTCCGCGCTCGGGCCGCACGGCGCGCTCGCCGACCTGCTCGGCGTCGGGCGCCTGCCCTCGATCTACGGCTTCACCGGCGCGTTCGCGGTGCTGACGCTGTTCACCTATCCGCTCGTGCTGATCCCGCTGCGCGGCGCGCTGCAGCGGATCGACCCGGCGCTCGAGGAGGCGGCGCGGGTGCTGGGCCGCAGGCCGCGCGAGGTGTTTCGCAGCGTCGTGTTGCCGCAGCTGTGGCCGGCGATCGGCGCCGGCGGGGTGCTCGTCGCGCTGTACGCGCTCAGCGACTTCGGCGCCGTGTCGATCATGCGCTTCGACTCGTTCACGCGCGACATCTACATCGCCTACGAGTCGGGCTTCGGCCGCACGGAGGCGGCGGCGCTGGGGATGGTGCTCGTGATCGTGATGCTCGTGCTGTTCGCGGTCTACGCGCGCGTGCGCGCGGCGCGCGCGCTTCACCGTGTCACGCCCGGCGCGCCGCGGCCCGCCGCGCCGGTGCGCCTCGGGCGCTGGCGCTTGCCGGCGCTGGCGTTCTGCGCCGGCGTCGCCGCGATCGCGCTCGTGCTGCCCGTCGGCGTGCTGGCGTACTGGGCGACGAAGCAGATCTCCAGCGGCCTGGAGATCGGCGCGCTGGCGATCAACGGCTGGCACTCGCTGCTGGCGGCCGCGGCCGCGGCGCTCGTCGCCGGGCTCGCGGCGATCGTCGTCGCGCTGCTGTCGGTGCGCTATCCGAGCATCGTGACGCGGATCGTCGAGCGCATCGGCTACGCCGGCTACGCGCTGCCGGGGATCGTCGTCGCGCTCGCGCTCGTCTTCTTCACGACGCGCGTCGCGCTGCCGCTGTACCAGACCCTCGCGGTGCTCGTCTTCGCGCTGGCGATCCACTACCTGCCGCTCGCGGTCAGCCCGATCGGCGCATCGCTGCTGCAGGTGCCGCCGCGGCTGGAGGAAGCCGCGCGCGGCCTCGGGCGCGGACCGCTCGAGGTCCTGCGCACGATCACGACCCCGCTCGTCGCCGGCGGCGTGCTCGGCGGCGCCGCGCTCGTGTTCCTGCACGCGCTGAAGGAGCTGCCCGCGACGCTGCTGCTCGCGCCGATCGGCTTCGACACGCTCGCGACCGACGTCTGGCGCCAGACGTCGTTCGGCTTCTTCGAGGCGAGCGCGATCCCCGCGCTCCTGCTGCTGCTGATCGCCGCGCCGCCGCTGTACCTTCTCAGCGCGAAGGGGAGCGTGGGCTCGTAGGCATGGGACCGTCGAACGGCAACGGCAACGGCTCGACCCCGCCCGGCGTCGGGCTGCGGCTGCGCGGCCTGCGCAAGGCGTTCGGCGCGGTGCGCGCGGTCGACGGCGTCGACCTCGAGCTGTGCGCGGGCGGCACGGGCGCCCTGCTCGGGCCCAGCGGCTGCGGCAAGACGACGACGCTGCGGCTGATCGCGGGCCTCGAACGGCCGGACGCGGGCGAGATCGTCGTCGGCGGGCGCGTCGTCTCCAGCGACGACCGCTTCGTGCCCGCCGAGCAGCGGCGCATCGGGATGGTCTTTCAGGACTACGCGCTGTTTCCGCATCTCGACGTCGCCGGCAACGTCGGCTACGGCCTCGGCCGCCGGCCCGATCCCGGCCGCATCCGCGAGGCGCTCGAGCTCGTCGGCCTCGCCGGATCGGAGCGGCGCCCGGTGCACGAGCTGTCCGGCGGCCAGCAGCAGCGCGTCGCGCTGGCGCGAGCACTGGCGCCGACGCCGGACCTCGTGCTGCTCGACGAGCCGTTCTCGAACCTCGACGCGTCGCTGCGCGACCGGCTGCGCCAGGAGGTATCGCAGATCCTGCAGACGGCGGGCGTCACCGCGCTGTTCGTCACGCACGACCAGGAGGAGGCGATGAGCATCGCCGAGACCGTCGCGGTGATGCGCGACGGGCGCGTCGAGCAGGCCGGCACGCCCGAGGAGGTCTACCTGCGCCCGGCGACGCGCTGGATGGCGGCCTTCCTCGGCGAGATCGAGGTGCTGCCCGGCGACGCGCGCGACGGTCGCGCCCGCTGCGAGCTGGGCATTCTGCCGGCGGGCTCCGTCAGCGGCGCCTGCGACGTGCTCGTGCGCCCGGAGTCGGTCGCGATCGGCGTGAGCGGCCCGGCCAGCGCCGCGCCCGCCGAGGTCGTGACCCGACGCTTCTTCGGCCACGACCAGCTCGTCGGGCTGCGGCTGGCATCCGGCCAGGTCATCTGCTCGCGGCGGCTGGGCTACCCGGCGTGGCATCCCGGCGACCACGTGCAGGCGTGGATCGAGGGACCCGTCGAGGTGCTGCCGCGCGAGAACGGGCCGGCGCCGTCAGCCGCCGTCGAGCCGGACGTGCCCGTCGCCGACGACGACGACGTCGCCTGACACGCGCGGGCGGTCGCCGCTCCACGTGCACGAGATCGTGCTCGCGCGCTCGATCTCGACGCCCTGCTCGACGACGAGCTCGTCGGCGCCGCCGCGCTCGCGCAGGTAGGCGAGAAGCGGTCCGGCGGCCGAGCCGGTCGCCGGGTCCTCGGTCACGCCGCCGGGAACGACGAAGAAGCCGCGCGCGCGGGCGACGCCGGCGTCGGCGTCGATCGCCGCGAGGTAGAGGACCGTCGCGCCGAGCGGCTCCAGCAGCGCGCGCATCGCGGCGCGGTTCGGCGCGGCGTCCGCGAGCGCCCGGACGTCGCGCACCGGCACGAGGAGATGCGCCAGCCCGGTCGAGACGACCTGCGGCTCGCGCTGCGGGTCGCCGTCGCGGCCGTGCAGCCCGGCGGCGGCAAGCGCATCGGCCGGTTTGGGAAGCGCACCGAACGCCGGCGGCTCCTGGAGCATCGAGGCGCGGGCCCGGTCGCCGTCGAGGTCCACGTCGACCGGCTGCAGACCGGCGTGCGTCTGCTGGACGTAGCGCGCCCGCCCCTCCTCGCGCACGCGCGCGACGGCCACCGCGGTGCCGAGCGATGGGTGACCCGCGAACGGCATCTCGTCGGGCAGCGCGAAGATCCGGTTGCGGTAGTCGGCGCCGGCGGCGGTCGGGGTCTGGACGAACGTCGTCTCCGACAGCCGCGTCTCGCGCGCGAAGGCGAGCATCGTGGCGTCGGCGAGGCCGTCGGCGTCGTGCACGACCGCGAGCTGGTTTCCCGTCAGCGGGACCGAGGTGAAGACGTCGAGCCAGGTGATCGGCCGCCGCACGGCCCCGCGGGTCAGTCGTCGAAGTCGAAGTCGCGCGGAGGGCGCTGCTCGAACCACAGCCGGTCGTGCTCCGGCGTCTCCTCGAGGAACTCCGGCGTCTCCTCGAGCAGATCCTCGCCGTCGGGCTCGTCGTCGGCAGGCACGATGTCGGGCTCGTGCTGGACGGACGGCGGCGCCGGGTCGTAGGACGGTGGCGACGGGGGCTCGTAGTCCGGAAGCGGGGCCGGGGGCGGCTGGTGGGCGGCGCGCGCGGGCGGCTCGGGCTCGGCGGGCTCCGGCTCGTGCCTGGCGGCGCGGCGCGCGGCGCGCAGGCGGCCCAGCAGCGACTTCGGCTGGGGCTGCGGCTCGGGCTCGGGCTCCGGCTCCGGCTCGCTCGTCCAGGCCTCGCGCGTGGGCGGCGGCACGACGGGCGACGGCCCGGGTGTCGGCGGCGGCGCGGAGGGCGCGACGTCGTCGGTCGGCGGCGTCACAGGCGACAGGCCGTCGCGCGGCGGCGGCACGGGTGGCGCGGGATCGCCCGCCGGCGGCGTCATCGCCGGCGGCTCGTAGGTCGGCGGCGACGGTGGCTCATCGGCCGACGCAGGCGGCGGCTCGTGCGCGGCCGGCGCTCGCGGCTCGTCGGCGGGCGCGACCGGCGGCTCGTACCCCGCCGGCGCCTGCGGCTCGTCCGCCGGCGGGACCGGCGGCCCGTACCCCGCCGGCGCCTGCGGCTCGGCGGCGGGCGCGACCGGCGGCTCGTCCTCGCGCGAGGACGGCGGCCGGCGCGGCGTGACGGGCTCGGCCGGTGCCGGAGGCGGTTCCGCCAGGTCGGGCGCGCCGACCGCCGAACGCCGGACCGGTCCCAGCGCCTCGTTCTCCTGCCGGGAGATCTCGCCGGCGTCCGCGCCGCGGCGCCGCTTGAGCTCGAGATGCTCGCGGATGGCGTCGTCCAGCAGTCCCATCTGCCGACAGACTATCTCGCCCGGACGGATCTGTTCTTGCCGCTTCGCTTGGCTTCGTACAGCGCGTGGTCGGCTGCCTGGACCAGGGCATTCGCGTCAGCGCCCGCGCCGCGCGCGGCGGCAACTCCGCAGCTGGCGGTGATCGTCAGCGTGCCGCCGCCGTCGAGCCGCGGG
>DASZOA010000054.1:0-2665 GCA_035551055.1 Solirubrobacteraceae bacterium | reverse complement strand
CACCGAGGAGGTCGGCTTCGAGCTCGTCGACAAGGCCGGGTTCTCGACGTTCTTCTTGATCGCGCGCGTCCTGCACCCGCTGCTTGCCGCACCCGATCCGCCGAGATTCGACGCCGCGATCAACGATCTCGCGCGCCAGATCCAGGAGCGCACGCCGATGACGCCCGGCTACGGCTCCAACTCGCTCTGGGTGCTCGAGAAGCGGACCGCCTAACCTACTTCCCGCGGATAAACGCTTGAGCGCTGAAATGGCGACGGCCGCGTCTGGTGAGGGCGCGGCCGTCGGTGTTGGTGGGTGCTCTGGCGAGGAGCGCGGGGAGTGTTTCAGGCGGTTCGGATGGTCAGGGTGTCGAGGTTGTAGGCCAGGATGCCCCAGCCGGTCGAGCTCCTCTGTCCGTCATCGCCCTTCAGTCGGCTGCGGCGCATGCCGTAGCCACGTTTGAGGTGGCTGATGCGTCCTTCGGCGCCGGTGCGGTAGCGCTGTAGGCGGCGTTGGGTGCGTCTGGAGCCGGGCTGTTGGCGTCCGGAGCCCGCTCGGGATCGAGGTCTTCGAGCTGTCCGGTGGTCGCGCCGATCGCGAAGCCGCCATCCAGTGCGATCTCCTTGGGCGTCAGCCCAAGGCGCGCCAGCTCGGTCACGGTTTGCGGCAGCAACTGGTTCTCGCCGGGGTTGCCGGGCAGCGACGCGGCCGGGACGATCAGGCCGCGCGCTCCGCGCTTGGTGTTGGGGGTGAGCTCGGCGATCTGCGCGACGTAGCCGAACTCGTTGGGCTTGCCGAGCTTGCCCTTGCGGATCGGCCGGGCGTCGGGGTCTGACAACGAGATCAACCGGTCGGTGATCTTCTCGCCGCGGACGCGCTGGCGGATCTGCGCGGCGACCTTCTGACAGCGATCGGCGAGCTCGTCGAGTTTGGCTGCCGCCCTGAGCTTGGCCCGCGCGCCGCGGCCCCTGGCCTTGCGCCTGGCCGTCGCTGCCAGCCGGCGCGCCTCGGGGACCGATCGCGCCAGCAGCTCGCCTGTCTGCTCGGTCAGCGCGAGGACCTCGGCCTTCGCTTCGCCTGAGCGCCGCCGGATCGTGCGGGAGATCGCGCGCAGCTTGTGGCCCATCGAGCGCGAGCGCTCGCGCACCCGCGTCGTGTTCTCGCGCAGCTTCGCGGCAAGCTTGCGACCCTCCCGCGCCAGCGACTTCACGCC
Organism: Solirubrobacteraceae bacterium; assembly: GCA_035551055.1. Lineage (GTDB taxonomy): Bacteria > Actinomycetota > Thermoleophilia > Solirubrobacterales > Solirubrobacteraceae > CADCVQ01. Next base: position 1,472 of record DASZOA010000054.1, on the reverse strand, counting down.
GTGCGAGGCCAGGCCCGCGTCGGTCGGGTACTTGATGTCGGCCTCGATCACCGTCGAATCGATCCTCACCGCCCGCGCCTTGAAGCGTCGCTCGCGGACCGCCGACTCGATCAAGGCCCTGGTCATGTCGTCGACCGTCTGCGGACCGATCCGCCGCGTGAGCTTGCGGACCGTCGACTCGTCGGGCACCCGCTCCGAGAGCGCGATCCGACAAAACCTGCGCAGGTGAATCGAGTCTGAGACCTCCGTCACGAGCGTCCGGTACCCCCAGCCGTGGCGGTGCTTGAGCACCATCAACCGCACATACGTCTCGATCGCGATCGTGGGGCGCCCATACCCTGCCGCCGAGACCCCAGACAGCTGCGCCTCGCGCTCCCAATGCGCCACGAACGGCGCCAGCAGCCCCGGATCGCACAGCACCTCGTCCAGCGCCGCGAGATCCGCCGGCAGCTCGCGTACCTCGATCGGCAGCGCCTCGTCCCACAACGTCTCCGCCTGCGCGGCAACCAACCGCAACATCATCCGCTCCCCTCGCCAGAAAACCACGCATATGCAGGTAACTCTGACGACTGGACCGGACAGACAGACAGCAGATCAGGCGTCCTTAGAAAGGCGCGTATTTCCGCGGGAAGTAGACTAAGACTAGGCGAGCCGGACCCCGGAGAGGTGGCCGAGCGGCTGAAGGCACTCGCCTGCTAAGCGAGTATGGGGATTACACTCCATCGCGGGTTCGAATCCCGCCCTCTCCGCTACCCTGCACGACCCACTGCGCCCGTAGCTCAGCTGGATAGAGCGTCGGTCTACGGAACCGAAGGTCAGAGGTTCGAATCCTCTCGGGCGCGCTGTGTAAAGCCCCGCGGATAGGGGATCTTCGGCGCTTGTCGAACCCCCGAGGTGGCAACGCCGGTGGCAACAGGGCAGCAGTGATGGTGTTGCCACTCGAGGCCACCGAGCTGCCCGGCGTCTACCGGCGCGGGTCGAAGTTCGTCGTGGTCTATGGGTTGGGCCCGGCAGCGCAAGCAGGCGGGCGACACGCTCGCAGAGGCACGCGCGATCAAGCTGCAGCGCGACGGCGAGCCGCGGGCAGCACGGCGTGGGACGACACTTGCCGAGTTCAGCCTCGCGTGGATTGATCGGTACGCCGGCACGGGGCGAGACAGCGTGCGCGCCAACACGCGCCGCGAGTACCGCCGGCTGCTGGTCCGCTTCGCGCTGACGTACTTCGATCGCGAGGTCCGCGTCCGCGAGCTGGACCGCGCGATGATGCAGCACTTCGTCGACTGGCTGACGACGAGACCAGGCCGCGACGGCCGCCTGTATGACCGGTCGATCTCAAACGCGCTGACGCCGCTGCGCATGGTCCTGGAGGCCGCGGTCGCCGACGGGCTGCTGGCCACCAATCCGGCCGAGCACGTCGTGCTGCCGCGTCGCCGGGCGGGCCGCGCGTGGTCGGTGCGCGAGCGGCGCTACCT
>DASZOA010000053.1:0-4338 GCA_035551055.1 Solirubrobacteraceae bacterium | reverse complement strand
CGGCGTCGTGCTGCGCACGCACACCTCGCCGATGCAGGTGCGCGCGATGGAGGCCCAGCCGCCGCCGCTGTACGTCATCGTCCCCGGGCGCGTCTACCGGCCCGACAGCGACGCGACGCACACGCCGCAGTTCCACCAGATCGAGGGGCTCGCCGTCGACGAGGACATCACGCTCGCCGACCTGAAGGGCACGCTGCTGGCGTTCGCGCGCGCGATCTTCGGCTCGGACCGGGAGGTCCGCCTGCGCCCGCACTTCTTCCCGTTCACCGAGCCCTCGGTCGAGGTCGACGTCTCGTGCTTCATGGAGCACCGCGCCGGCGAGCGCTGCCGCGTCTGCAAGGACACCGGCTGGCTGGAGATCCTCGGCGCCGGGATGGTCGACCCCAACGTCTTCGGCTACGTCGCCGAGCACGGCTACGACCCCGAGAAGGTCCACGGCTTCGCGTTCGGCATGGGCATCGAGCGGATCGCGATGCTCCGCCACGGCGTGCCCGACCTGCGGCTGCTCTACGACAACGACGCGCGCTTCCTGGAGCAGTTCGGATGAGGGTCCCGCTGTCGTGGCTGCACGACTACTGCGCGCCCGACCTCGCAGCCGACGAGCTTGCGACGCGGCTGGACTTGACCGGCACGAAGGTCGAGGCCGTCCACCACCACGGCGTGCGCGCGCTCGAGCACTTCGTCGTCGGACGGGTGCTCGAGGCCGAGCGCCATCCCGACGCCGACCGGCTGAGCGTCTGCGTCGTCGACGTGGGCGGCGGCGAGCAGGCGCAGATCGTCTGCGGGGCGCCGAACGTCGCCGCCGGTCAGCTCGTCGCCGTCGGCCGTCCGGGCGCGATCATGCCCGACGGCACGACGCTCGGCCGCGCGAAGCTGCGCGGCGTCGCATCGGCGGGGATGATCCTGGCCGAGGACGAGCTCGCGATCGGGCCCGACCACGCCGAGACGCTCGTGCTCGACGGCGACGGCCTCGAGCCCGGCCAGCCGCTTCACCGCGTCCTGCCGATCTCGACCGACGTGCTCGAGCTCGAGATCACGCCCAACCGCCCCGACTGCCTCGGCGGCTACGGCGTCGCGCGCGAGACCCACGCGGCGACCGGGGCACCGCTCGCGCCGGCCCCGTGGGAGGACGACCCGGGCTCGGCCGACGCCGGCGACGTCGGCGTCGAGATCGTCGTCGAGGCGAGCGACCTGTGCCCGCGCTTCACGGCGCGCGCGTTCGAGGACGTGCGGATCGGCCCGTCGCCGCCGTGGCTGAAGGCGCGCCTGATGGCGGCCGGTCAGCGCCCGATCAACAACGTCGTCGACATCACGAACTACGTCATGCTGCTGACCGCTCAGCCGCTGCACGCCTTCGACCTCGACCGCATCGAGGGCCGGCGGCTCGTCGTGCGCCGGGCCGGCGACGGCGAGCAGGTCGTCACGCTCGACGAGCAGACGCGCACCGTCGACGCCGACGTCTGCCTGATCGCCGACGACGCCGGGCCGACGTCGATCGCCGGCGTCATGGGCGGCAACCGCTCGGAGGTCTCCGACGCCACGACGCGCGTCCTGATGGAGGCCGCCAACTGGAATCCCGCGAACATCCACGCGACGTCGCTGAAGCTCGGGCTGCGCAGCGAGGCGAGCGGGCGCTTCGAGAAGGGCCTCGCGCCCGAGCAGGCGCTCGACGCGCAGGCGGTCGCGACGAAGCTCATGCTCGAGCTGACCGGGGCGCGGCTCGTGCCCGGCACGGTCGACGTCGGGACCGCGTCGCTACCGCCCGAGCCGATCACGATCCGCCTGCGCGACCGCAAGCTCGTCGGCCTGCTCGGCGTCGCGATCACGCGCTCGCAGAGCGCGCTGCATCTCCGGCGCCTCGGCTTCGAGACCGCCGAGCGGCCCGACGGCCTCGACGTCACGGTGCCGGCGTTCCGGCGCAACGACGTCACGCGCGAGGCCGATCTCATCGAGGAGGTCGCGCGGCTGCACGGCGTCGACGAAGGGCTGCCCGCGACGCTGCCGCGGCGCCGCGGCGCCGTCGGCGTGCTGACCGCGGCCCAGCGGCTGCGCCGCCGTGCCGAGGACGTGCTCGTCGGCCACGGCCTGCTCGAGGTCGCCGGCTGGAGCTTCGAGGCGCCCGGCCGCGACGACCGGCTGCGGCTGCCCGCCGACGATCCGCGCCGGGCGCACGTCGTCCTCGAGAACCCGATGAGCGAGGACGAGGCGAACATGCGCACGACGCTGCTCGGCTCGCTGCTGGACGTCGCCCGCGGCAACGCCGCCCGCGGCCAGGGCGTGCCGGGGATCTTCGAGTCCGGCCGGGTCTTCATCGCCGGCAGCGAGCCGCTGCCGCGCGAGCATCACGCGCTCGGCGCGCTCCTGCCCGGCGACGTCTTCGCCGCCAAGGCCCACCTCGAGGCGCTGCTGCGGGCGCTGCGCGTGCCGGCCTCGTTCGCGTCGTCGCAGGAGCCGTTCCTGCACCCGGGCCGCAGCGCCGCCGTCGTGCTGGGCTCCGAGCCGCCGGCGCTCGTCGGCTGGGTCGGCGACGTGCACCCACTCGTCGCGCGCGACTGGGACCTCGACGCGATCGCGGCGTTCGAGATCGACCTCGACGCCGTCGTCGCGGAGGCCGAGCTCGTCCCCGCCTACGAGGACCTGACGTCGTTTCCGGAGTTGCGCGAGGACATCGCGGTCGTCGTCGACGAGCGCGTGCCCGCCGCGCGCGTGCTCGAGACGGTGCGCGCCGCCGGCGGCCCGATGCTCGCGCGCGCCGAGGTCTTCGACGTCTACCGCGGCGAGCAGATCGCGCGCGGCCACACGTCGCTGGCGATCGCGCTGACGTTCCGCGCCCACGACCGCACGCTGAGCGACGACGACGTCGCGCCGCTGCGCGCGAAGATCGTCGGCCGGCTCGCCGACGAGCTGGGCGGTGAGCTGCGTGGCTAGCGTGCTCGTCGCCGGCGGCTCCGGCTACGCCGGCGCGCTCGCGGCGCGCCTCGTCGACCGTCATCCGCAGTTTGAGCTCGCAGCCGTGACGAGTCGCAGCGACGCCGGCCGGCGCCTGACCGACCTGTATCCGCATCACCGCGTCGACGCCGTCCTGAGCGAGCTCGACGTCGAGCGCGACGGCGACGTCGACGCGGCGATCGTCGCCTACCCGCACGGCGCGGCCGCGCCGGTCGTCGCGGCGCTGCGTGAGCGCGGCGCGCGCGTCGTCGATCTGTCGGCCGACTTTCGCCTGCGCGACCGCGGGACCTACGAGCACTGGTACGGCGAGCACGGCGCGCCGGAGCTGTTCGGCGCCGGCGTCTACGGGCTGCCCGAGGTCTACGGCGACCAGGTGGCGCAGGCCGACATCGTCGCCAACCCCGGCTGCTATCCGACGGCGACCGTGCTGGCGCTCGTCCCGCTCGCCCGCAGCGGCACCGTCGTCGACGTCACCGTCGACGCCAAGTCCGGCGTCTCCGGTGCCGGCCGCGCCGCGACGAGCAAGACGCACTTCGTCACCGTCGACGAGAACGTCGTGCCCTACGGCGTCGGCGCCCATCGCCACATGCCGGAGATCGACCAGGAGCTCGCGGCGCTCGGCGCCGCGGTCACGACGACGTTCACGCCGCACCTGATGCCGCTCGACCAGGGCGAGCTGGTCTCCTGCTACGTCACGACGAGCGAGCGCTGGAGCCAGGACCGCCTCGCCGCCGCCTACGCGGGCTGGGCCGCCGCGCTGCCGTTCGTCGAGATCGTCGCGCGGCCGCCGGGGGTGCGCGACGTGCGAGACACGAACGTCTGCGCGATCTGCCCGCGCGCCGACGCGCGCACCGGCAAGGTCTTCGTCTTCGCGGCGATCGACAACCTCTGGAAGGGCGCGGCGTCGCAGGCGATCCAGAACCTCAACCTCATGTTCGGCCTGCCCGAGACGGCCGGGATCGAGCCGTGACCCCGACCGCCGCCGGCCGCGACTTCTTCGCCTCGCGCTGGGCGCCGCGCCCCGCCCACGTCACCGACCTCGGGCGCGGCCTGCCCGCCGGCTTTCGCGCCGCGGCGGCGAGCGCCGGGATCAAGGGCGGCAGCGCGCTCGACGTCGGGCTGCTCGTCTGCGACGCCGACGAGCCGGTCAGCGCGGCGCGCTACACGCGCTCGGGCGTGCTCGCCGCGCCCGTCCTCGTCACCCGGGACGAGACCGACCCCGGCGCCCTGCGCGCGATCGTCGCGAACTCCGGCAACGCCAACGCGGCGACCGGGCGCGACGGGCTGCTCGCCGCGCGCGCGATGCAGCGCGCCGCGGGGCAGGCGATCGCCGCGCCGCCGCGCAGCGTCGCCGTCGCCTCGACCGGCGTGATCGGCGTGCCGCTGGCG
>DASZOA010000052.1:0-2817 GCA_035551055.1 Solirubrobacteraceae bacterium | reverse complement strand
CGCCGACCTGGCGGTGCATCTCCTCGACGGTGCGGCACGCCACCTCGCGGTAGTCGCGCTTGGCGAGGTAGCGCCGCGACAGCTCGCTCGACCACAGCTTGAAGTCGGGCATGTAGACGTCGACGATCCCGTCCATGAGCTCGAGGCTGTCGAGGCTGTCGTAGGAGCTCGTGTTGTAGACGATCGGCAGGCGCAGGCCGCCCTCGACCGCCGGCGGGAGCGCCTCGAGGATCTGCGGGACCACGTGCTCGGGCGTGACCCAGTTGATGTTGTGGCAGCCCATCTGCTGCAGCTCGAGCATCATCTCCGCCAGCCGGCCCGGCGTGACCGGCACGCCGGCGGGCCGCCACGAGATGTCGTGGTTCTGGCAGAAGACGCAGCGCAGGTTGCAGCCGCCGAAGAAGATCGTGCCCGAGCCGCGCGTGCCGCGCAGGCAGTTCTCCTCGCCGAAGTGCGGGAAGTGGGAGGCGACCACGGCCTCGCGCCCGATCATGCACAGCCCGCGCGCGTCGGCGAGCCGATCGACCTTGCACAGCCGCGGGCAGACGCGGCAGCGCCCCTCGAGCAGCGCGAGGGCGCGGGCGGCGCGCTCGGCGAGCTCGCCGGATCGGTGCAGCGCGACGTAGGGGGGCTCGGGGTCGATCACCACCGCTCGCAGCGCAGGCTACCGCCGCGGCGGCGTGTCGCGCGTGCCCGGATGGGGCACGATGCGGACATGAAGGCCGCCCGCCTGCACGCCTACCACGAGCCGCTGGCGCTCGACGAGCTCGACGAGCCGCGCGCGGACGGCCCGCACGACGTCGTCGTCCGCATCGGCGCCGCCGGTCTGTGCCGCACCGACCTGCACATCCAGGAGGGCCAGTGGGCGCAGAAGTCGGGCGTCACGCTGCCCTACACGCTCGGCCACGAGAACGCCGGGTGGGTCCACGAGGTCGGCTCGGCCGTCACGAACATCGAGGTCGGCGACGCGGTGATCGTGCACCCGTTCATCACCTGCGGCCTGTGCCGTCCGTGCCGGCGCGGCGACGACATGCACTGCGTCACCGGCAGCTTCCCCGGCATCGACCGCGACGGCGGCTTCGCCGACTTGCTGCTCACGAGCGCGCGCTCGGTCATCAAGCTCGATCCCGCGCTCGAGCCCAAGGACGTCGCCGCGCTGGCCGATGCGGGGCTGACGGCGATCCACGCCGTCAAGAAGGCGCTGCCCGTGCTCGGCCCCGGCACGCGCGCGGTCGTGATCGGCGCCGGCGGCCTCGGCCACATCGGGATCCAGTGCCTGGCGGCGATGACGCCGACCGAGATGGTCGTCGTCGATTCCTCCGAGGAGGCGCTCGAGCTCGCGCGCGAGCTCGGCGCCGACCACACCGTGAGGGTCGACGGCTCCCACGTCGACGCGGTCTCAGAGCTCACCGAGGGGCTCGGCGCGGAGGCGATCCTCGACTTCGTCGGCGAACGCGGCGCCGTCGAGGACGGCATCGCGATGCTCCAGGACGGCGGCTTCTACTACGTCATCGGCTACGGCCAGAACCTCGACATCCCGACGATCGACATCATCTCGCGCGAGATCTCGTTCATCGGCAACCTCGTCGGCACGTACACCGACCTCGAGGATCTCATGACGCTCACCGCGCAGGGCAAGGTCCGCCTGCGGACGAGCACCTACCCGCTCGACGCGATCAACGACGCGATGGCCGACCTCGACGAGGGTCGGCTGCACGGCCGCGGGATCCTCGTCCCGGCGGGCGCCGCCTGAGATGGGCTTCCTGCGACGCCGCAGGCGCACGCCGCCCGGAGAGTACCCCGAGCAGTTCACGCGCGCCTTCGTCCGCCTGACGCTGCCCACCGCCACTCCCGCCGAGGCGCGGAGGACGGTGGAGCACCTGCGCGGCAAGGGCTGGAGCGAGGACAAGCTCGCGGAGTACGTCCTGCCCTACATGCCGCGCGACGAGGGCCGGGCCCAGCCGCAGGGCGCGGCGGGCGGCGGGCCGGAGGCGGTCTCGGTGCCGGCCCAGGTCTCGCGGGCCTGGCTCGACGAGCGGCTTCCGGCGATGACACCGCGTCAGATGCGGCTCGTCGTCGAGGAGCTCGAGCGGCGCGGCTGGTCCGCGCGGGACGCCGCCCTCGCCGTGCTGCCCCACCTCCTTCCCAAGCTTCCAGAAGACGACGCGCAGGCGATCCTCGCGGGGCTGGGCGAGCTGGGCGTGAGCGACGACGAGGCCGCGCGCCTCGGGCGCGACCGCTGAGAGCAGGCGCCCGGACAGCCGTCGGCCGCCGCCGAAGCTCTACGCGCCGGTCGGGCCGTCGTCGTCGGTCACGAGACCGCCCGGTGCGAGCACGAACACCTCGACGGCGACGTCCGGGGCGATGTCGCTGTCGCTCAGGAACGCGATCACGCGACGTCCGAGGATCTCCTCGACGCCCGCGACGAGGTCATCCCGCATCGTGGCCTGAAACGCCTTGCGCATCGTGAGCACGAGCTCGCCGCGGCCGTCGAAGACGAGGCTGCGCTCACCCTTGGTCAGCGTGTCCTGCATGACGGTCGCCACGAGGTCGCCGGCGAAGTGCGTGCGGGCCTTCGTCGGTCCGCGGCCCGTGTAGTCGCTCATCGTGCGCACGACGTGGTTGGAGATCGCGGCGGCCTTCGAGCCACCGGGGACGTGGTCGGTCTGCGCGCTGGCCATGCCAGCCTCCGTCCTCGCCGCCCTCCTGGGTTCGGACCGCGCGAAGAGCAGGAGGGAGACGAAGAGCATCCGCCCGCGCAGTCCGCGCCTCCCTCTCGTCCCGCCGCGTTCGGCCGGGCCGATCGAGACTCGCGTG
>DASZOA010000051.1:0-25613 GCA_035551055.1 Solirubrobacteraceae bacterium | reverse complement strand
GCGGTGGGGCGGCCGGTGGCGCGGGCGAGCGGCTTGGGGGCGCGGTTGTGGCGGGGGCCGCGTGTGCGCGGGCTGACGTAGCAGCGTGGCGCTCGCGTAGCGCGCGCTCGCCGTGGGAAGCCCTGAGCGCATGTCGACGCCCCACGGGCGATGACGGCGCTCCATCAGCTGTTGCCGCGCGGGCGCGGATTGCTGCTGCTCGACGTGCTGCTCGCCGGCTGGGCGGCGCTGTGGGTCGTCGTCGGGATCCTCGTCGCGATCAACGTGGCGGGCCTGCGGGACCTCAGCGCCACCGTGCGCGTGACCGGCGACGCGCTCGAGAAGACCGGCGCGACGCTGCGCAGCCTCGGCGAGGCGCCCTTCGTGCCGGACGACGTCGGCGAGACCGCCGCGGAGATCGAGCAGGCCGGAGGCAGTGCCGTCAGCAGCGGCCGCTCGAGCCGCGAGCACATCGAGACGCTCAGCTGGCTGCTGGGCATCGCGGTCGCCGTCATCCCGTCGATCCCCGTGCTCGGCTTCTACGTGCCGCTGCGGCTCGCCCTGCGGCGCGAGTCCGAGGCCCTGCGCGGCGCGGCGCGGCGGGGCGGCGAGGACCCGGCCTTCGAGGAGTTCCTCGCGCGGCGGGCGCTGCAGACGCTCTCCTACCACAGCCTCTCGCAGGTCAGCGACCAGCCGTGGCGCGATCTGGCGGAAGGGCGCCACGGCGCGCTCGCGCGCGCCGAGCTCGAGCGGCTGGACGCCGCGCGGTGACGCGCCTGCACTACGATCGCGTTGCAGTGCCCGAACGCCTGCACTTCACCGACTCCGACGAGGCCAACGAGCTGATCGCGCGCGACCCGATGGCGCTCCTCGTCGGCTTCGTGCTCGACCAGCAGGTGACCGTCCAGAAGGCGTTCTCCGGGCCGCTCGAGCTCGAGCGGCGGCTCGGAGCGCTCGACGCCGCGACGCTCGCCGAGGCCGACCTCGAGCCGGTGTTCGCCCAGCGGCCGGCGATCCATCGCTACCCGCGCGCGATGGCCCAGCGCGTGCGCGACCTCGCCGTCCACGTGCGCGACACCTACGACGGCGACGCCGCGCGGGTCTGGACCGACGCCGCCGACACCGCTGCGCTGCGCGCCAACCTCGAGGCGCTGCCGGGCTTCGGCGAGATGAAGATCAAGGCGCTCGGCGCGGTGCTGGCCAAGCGCTTCGGGATCGACGCCGCCCAGGGCCTCGTGCCGTGGCATCCGACGCTGGGCGACGTCGACTCCCCGCGGGCGCTGGCGGAGTACCAGGCCGCCAAGCGCGTCAACAAGAAGGAGTGGGCGAAGGCGAAGGTCTGAGCGGGCGCACCGCCGCCCGACCCCCGTCCCGCGCTCAGCTGCCGCTCGGGCGGATGTTCTGGTTGGCGGCGAAGACGTTGCGCGGATCCCAGCGATCCTTGACCGCGACGAGGCGCTCGTAGGTGGCGGCGCCGTAGAACGAGCGCACCCGCGCGCCCGCCGGGTCCGAGACGTGGTTGGGATGCGCGCGGCCGTCGCCGTAGGCGGCCATCGTGTCGGCGAAGCGCGTCGTCCAGGCGCGGTTGACCTGGGTGTCCGCCGGGTCGGGCCACAGCGACAGCGCGTGGTAGGCCCAGCGCGCGCTGCGGTGCGACAGCGCGGTGGCGTGCTCGTCGACGCGCCCGTACGCGCCGGCCAGCGGCTGCAGGAGCACGACGGTCAGCGGCGACGGGATCTCGGCGGCGACCTCGAGCGCGTCGCCGATCGCCGCGTCGCTGAGATCCTCGAGGAACGCCGCCTTCCAGTGGTTCTGCATCCCGTGCGGATTGGCGTCGTCGATCATCGACTGCAGCGCGACGTAGGGCATCGGCGCGACCGCGTCGACCGCCGGCGCGAGCGCGCGCAGCGGCGCCACCAGGCGCTCGGCCTCGGCGCCCGAGGCGAAGGCCGCGACGACGATGCCGACGACCGGCCGGCCGACGAGCTCGGCGGGCACGAACGGCGCCGGCGGCGCGAGCTGCAGCGAGACGCAGCCGCCGAGCTCGTCGGGCGCCGACGCCATGATGTCGCGGTAGGCCGCGACGACCTCGGACGCGCGCTCCCATTCGAACAGCAGCATGCCGCCGACGATCGTCGGCCCGACCGGATGCAGCGCGAGCTCGAGCTCCGTGACGACGCCGAAGTTCCCGCCGCCCCCACGCAGCGCCCAGAAGAGGTCCGGGTGCTGGCCGGCGTCGGCGCGCACGATGTCGCCGTCGGCGCTGACCACGGTCGCGCCGACCAGGTTGTCGGCGGTCAGGCCGAGCTTGCGCTCCAGCCAGCCTGAGCCCGAGCCGAGCGTGAGCCCCGCGACGCCGGTCGACGAGACCCGGCCGCCCGTCACGGCGAGCCCGTGCGCCTGCGTCGCCGCGTCGAGCTCGCCCCACGTCAGCCCTGCGCCGGCGCGCACGGTGCGCCGCGCGAGATCGACCTCGACGCGCTTGAGCGCGCGCACGTCGACCACCAGCCCGTCGTCGATGACGCCGAAGCCGGCGCCCGAGTGGCCGCCGCAGCGGATCGCCACCGGCAGCCCCTCGTCCTGGGCGTGGCGCAGCGCGGCGGCGACGTCGCGCGCGTCGGAGACCTGCGCGATGAGCGCCGGACGGCGGTCGATCGCGCCGTTGAACACCGCGCGCGCGTCGTCGTAGCCGGGGTCGCCGGCGACGAGGATCGTTCCGGCGAAGTCGTTGATGTGCGGGCGGGTGGTGATCGACATCTGAAAGCTCCTCGATTTCGGGGGCAGGGGGCACCCTCCCGGCCGCGGCGCATCGAAGCAACAGAAGTCGTCGCAGCTAATATCGTGATCATCGATGTACGACCTGCGTCGCCTGCGGGCCTTCCACGCGGTCGCCGAGCGGCGCTCGTTCTCCGCCGCCGCACTCGACCTCGGCTACGCGCAGTCGGTCGTCTCCCATCACGTCGCCGCGCTCGAGGACGAGTTCGGCCTCTCGCTCGTCGACCGCAGCACGCGGCCGGTGCGGCTGACGCCGGCCGGCGAGCGGCTCCGCGGGCACGCCGTCGCCGTGCTCGGCGCCGTCGCGCAGGCCGAGGACGAGCTGCGCGCGCTCGCCGGCCTGCAGACCGGCACGCTGCGCGTGGGCGCGTTCCTGACGGCGTGCACGTCGTTCGTGCCGCCGGCGCTCGCGCGCTTCGAGCGCGACGCGCCCGCCGTCGAGGTGCGCGTCGAGCAGGTCGAGACCGAGGACGCGCTGCGGCGGCTGCGCGCCGGCGACCTCGATCTCGCCGTCGTCTACTCCAACGAGCCCGCGACCGCGCCGCCCGGCGCTGACGCGAGCCTCGGCTGGCGGCACCTCGGCGACGATCCGTACCGCCTCGTGCTCCCGTCCGCGCATCGGCTGGCGCGAACGCGCCGCATCCACGCCGCCGACCTTGCGGCCGAGCGCTTCAGCGCCCCGGTCCGCGAGGGGCTGGGGCTGGTCTACCACGAGATGCTCGAGCGCGTCTGCGGCGGCGGCGGCTTCGAGCCCGACATCGCCTATGTCGTGCGCGACGTGACCGTCGGGCGTGCGCTCGTGTCCGCCGGGCTGTGCATCGCCGTGATGCCGGAGCTGACGATGCCCGTGCCGCGCTCCGACGTCGCGGTGCGCCCGCTGCCGGCCGGCGTCGACGAGCACCGCACGGTCTTCGCGGTGTGGCTGCGCAACCGCCGCGTGCCGGCGGTGGCGCCGATGCTGCGGCTGCTCGCCGAGGCCGCCGGCCAGCGGCTCGCGCCGGTGGGGTCGAGCGACACCTAGACCATTCGCCCTGTTGCGGCCCGAGTTGGCGCGCGTACGCTCGCGTTCGCTCGACCATCGCCGACGTCAGGGGACCTCATGCGTGCGCCCGCCGCACTCGCCGCAACCGCCGCCGCCCTCGTCGCGCTGATCGCGCCCGGCGCCGCCGTCGCCGACGGGACGCCCGAGGACCACGCGCGCGACGACGCCGCCCCGCGCAAGACGCAGCAGCAGGAGCGCGCGCTGGCGCGCCGGACCGACGCCGCGACGGCCGCCGATGCCACCGCCGCGGCGGCCTCGGTGACCGGCACCGAGGGCGAGGTCGGGTCGTGGTCGGCGCCGGTCGACTGGCCCGTCGTCGGGATCCACGTCGCGCTGCTGCCCAACGGCAGGGTGCTCGCCTACGACTCGATCGGCGACAGCTCGACCGAGAGCTCCGGCGTGCACGACCACACGCGGGCGACCGTCTGGGACCCGGCGACCGGCGCGCAGACCGACGTTCGCGTGAACACCGGCTTCAACGTCTTCTGCAGCGGCCTCGCGCACCTGCTCGACGGCTCCGTCTTCCTCGCCGGCGGCAACAAGGACCAGTTCCTGAACGGAATCCGCCAGACCCACGTCTTCGATCCGTCGACGAACGGCTGGACGCGCGGCGCCGACATGGCCTACGAGCGCTGGTATCCGACCGTCACCGGGCTGCGCAACGGCGAGCTGCTCATCACCGAGGGCGGTCCGGACACGCCCGAGGTGCGGCGCACGGACGGCACCATGCGGACGCTCAGCGGCGCGGCGCTGAACCTGCCGCTGTATCCGTGGCTCGACGTCGCGCCCGACGGGCGCGCGTTCTACTCCGGTCCGGATCAGACGATGCGCAAGCTCAACCCGGACGGCACCGGCTCGTGGCAGAGCTACGCCCAGCGCGACCCGATCAACCGCGACTACGGCGGCCACGCGATGGTCGACGTCGGCAAGATCCTCGTCGCCGGCGGCGGCAGCTCGGTCAGGGACGCCCGCGTGATCGACGTCAACGGCGCCACTCCGGCGGTGACCCAGACCGGCTCGATGGCACATGGGCGCCGCCAGAACAACCTGACGCTGCTCGCCGACGGCAGCGCGCTCGCGACCGGCGGCAACTCCTCCGGCGCCGCGCTCGTCGACTTGAACAACGGCGTCTACGCGGCCGAGCTGTGGAACCCGGCGACCGGCCAGTGGAAGACGCTCGCCGCCCAGCGCGTCACCCGCCAGTACCACTCGACCGCGCTGCTGCTGCCCGACGGGCGCGTGCTGTCGTCGGGCGGCGGCATCTGCGGCACGTGCGACCAGGTCGGCTACCTCGCCAAGAACGCCGAGGTCTTCACCCCGCCCTACCTCTATGAGAAGGACGGCTCGGGACAGCTCGCGACGCGGCCCGCGGTCACCAGCGCGCCGGCGACCGTGCCGCACGGTGGCTCGTTCTCGGTGGGGACCCCCGACGCCGCCTCGATTCGCAAGGTCGGGCTCGTTCGCCTCGGCGCCGTGACGCATTCCGTCGACATGGACCAGCGCTACGTGCCGCTGTCGTTCACGGCGGGCGCGGAGACGCTGACGGTGTCCGGACCGGCGAACGCGAACGTCGCGCCGCCCGGGCCGTACATGCTGTTCGTCGTCGACGCCGCCGGCGTGCCGTCGGTGGCGCGGATGGTGACCGTCCCGATCCCCGACGAGCCCCCGTCGGTGAGCATCACGCAGCCCGCCGCGGGCGCGACATTCACCGCCCCCGCGACGGTGAATATCGCCGCCAGCGCGAGCGACGACCGCGGCGTCGCGAAGGTCGAGTTCTTCAACGGCGCCACGAAGCTCGGCGAGGACACGAGCGCGCCCTACACGCACGCCTGGACGGGCGTCGGCGCGGGCAGCTACTCGCTCACCGCGCGCGCGACCGACACCGCCGGCACCACGGCGACGAGCGCCGCGGTGAGCATCACGGTGCGGGCGCCCAACGCGCCGCCGAGCGTGACGATCACGTCGCCGGCCGACGGCGCGGTGTTCGGCTTCCTGGCGACGATCACGATCAACGCCTCGGCGAGCGACAGCGACGGCACGATCTCCAGGGTCGAGTTCTTCCGCTCCGACGGCGCGACCAAGCTCGGCGAGGACACGACGGCGCCGTACTCCTACGTCTGGCGCTTTGCGCCCTCCGGCACGCACGTGCTGCGGGCGCGGGCGACCGACAACGCCGGGGCGGTGACGACGAGCGCGCCGGTGTCGATCCGGGTGCGCGGCCTGTTCGGCTGAGGGCGCCGCGACCGGTCGCAGGCGCTCGCGTCCGGCGCGGCGTCCGCAGGCGGCGGCGCGCTCGAACAGCCGCCGGCGTTCGGGAGTTGATCGCGTGCGCGAGTCGGCGTAGCGTGCGCCCACTCGCCGGGTCGACGAGGGCCCGGAGCACAGAACGAACAGGGGGAACCGCGCATGCGGATTCGGGAGGTAGGGAGGGTGCTCGCGCTCGGCCTGGCGGCGGCGGCGGTCGCCGCGCCGGCAGCCGGCGCCGACGAGATCCACGAGAGTCAGGGCCTGCGCAAGGCGCTCACCGTCGAGGGCGTGCGCGAGCATCAGGCGGCGTTCCAGACGCACACCGATCTCAACGGCGGCAACCGCACCGGCGGCAGCCCCGGATTCGAGGCCTCGGCGGCGTATGTGAAGGGCAGGGCGCAGGCGGCGGGCTACGCGGTCTCGGACCACTTCTTCGACTTCCTCTACAACGCCGACCGCACGCCTCCGACGCTGCGCCAGGAGGCGCCGACCGCCACGACGTACGTGGACGGCGTCGACTACTCGTCGATGACGTTCTCGGGCTCGATCGAGGCCACGACGGCACCGGTCTGGGCGGTCGACCTCGTGCTCCCGCAGGCCCCGGCGGCGGGCGACACGACGTCGGGATGCGAGCCGGCCGACTTCGCCGGGATGCCGGCCGGGTCGATCGCGCTCATGCAGCGCGGCACGTGCACGTTCGGCCAGAAGGCCGACAACGCCCGCGATGCGGGCGCGGCGGCGGCGCTGATCTTCAACGACGGCGGTGACGCCGGCCGCCACGGCGTCATCAACGGCACGCTCGGGGCCGGCACCCACGGCCCGGCGCTCGGGATGTCGCTCGCCGTCGGCCAGGATCTCGCCAACGGCGTCGCGAGCGGCGCGACCGGCTCGACGGCGACGGTGCGCGTCGACCGCGTCGCGGAGGTCCGCACGACGCGCAACATCATCGCCGAGACGCCGGGCGGGGACCCGGACCACGTCGTCGTCGTCGGTGCGCACCTGGACTCCGTCCCGCGCGGCGGCGGCATCCAGGACAACGGCTCGGGATCGGCGGCGATCCTCGAGATCGCCGAGATCCTGAGCGCGCGCGGCATCGATCCGCGCAACAAGCTGCGCTTCATGTGGTTCAGCGCCGAGGAGTTCGGGCTGCTGGGATCGACGGCCTACGTCGAGGACCTCGCGCAGGCCGAGCGCGACCGGATCCGGGCGATGCTGAACTTCGACATGATCGGCTCGCCGAACTACGTGCGCTTCGTCTACGACGGCGACAACTCGGCGTTCCCGGTCGGACCGGGGGCCGCGCAGGGGCCGGCGGGCTCCGGCGAGATCGAGCGCGTCTTCCACGACTACTTCCGCTCGGTGGGGCTCGCATCGGCGGAGACGCCGTTCAGCGGGCGCTCGGACTACGGGCCGTTCATCGCGCCGGGCGTCGGGATCCCCGCAGGCGGACTGTTCACGGGGGCGGAGGGCGTCAAGACGGCCTCCGAGGCGGCGGTCTACGGCGGTACGGCCGGTCAGCCGTACGACCCGTGCTACCACCTGCGATGCGACGACTACGACAACATCAACGTGCAGGGCCTGCACGAGATGAGCGATGCGGCGGGCCACGCGGTGCTGACGCTGGGCAAGCGCAACCTCCGCAGGAGCCCGCTCGTCAACCCGTCCGGGCCGGTGAGCGGCAGCGGCGCGACGACCTCGGGCGGCGGCGGGCTGCACGTCGACCACGACCACGACGCGGTGAGCGAGTAGGCGCCGGCGCGCGGCGCGGGGCGGCGCCCCGCGCCGCGGGTCCTCGGCCGGGCACGGGCGAGCGCAACTTCCCGCCGCGCGCGGTGTCAGCCTTGGTGAGTAGGGCCGAACCGCTCTCGCGCCAGTGCGGGGGCGGCCGGGGGAACCAACGCGTCGCTTGCGGCGCATGGGGCGAATCGCCGGTGGATCCGGCGTAGCGCACGTTTTCAGCGCGAGCCCGTCAGCTCACCTCGGAGGCCGTGGAAACGGGAGGACCGAGTGGGTTACCGACGCCGGTCGCGCGCGTGCGCGGCCACGATCGCCGCCAGCGGCGCACTGGCGCTCGTCCCCGCCGAGCGCGCGCCGGCCGCGTTCGGCGACCGCGTGCTGCGCGAGGGCAGCAGCGGGCGCCACGTCCGCGTGCTCCAGCGCTGGTTGACGCTGACCGGCTTTGCGACGCGCGTCGACGGCGAGTTCGGCCGGCGGACCCGGCTCGCGCTGCGGCGCTACGAGCGCGAACACGGCATGAAGGTCGACGGGATCCTGTCGCGGATGCAGGCGCGCGGGCTGCGCCGTCGAGCGCTCGCCGCGCGGGGGGCGGCGCCGTCAGCGGCGCCCGCCGCGCCCGCGGCGGTCGCCGGCGCCGCGGCGGTGCTCGCGCCCGACGGTCGCACCGCGCTGGCCCCGGCGGCCGCGCCGCCGCAGGTGCACGCCGCGATCGCCGCCGGCAACCGGATCGTCGACAAGCCCTACCGCTACGGCGGCGGCCACGGCTCGTTCGAGGACAGCGGCTATGACTGCTCGGGCGCCGTCTCCTACGCGCTGCACGGCGCCGGCCTGCTGCGCATCCCACGCGACTCGACCGGGTTGACGACGTTCGGCGCCGAGGGCGCCGGCCGGTGGATCACGATCTACGCCAACGCCGGCCATGCCTACGCCGTGATCGCGGGGCTGCGCCTGGATACGTCCGGCAGCGGGGGCAAGGGGCCGCGCTGGCACCGCGAGCTGCGGTCCGGGAAGGGCTACGTCGTCCGCCATCCCCTCGGCCTGTAGGCCGCGAGCGCGTGCGGTTGCCGGCCCGCGCGGCGCGGGTAGCCGCCCGGGCGAATGCGCCGCCTGCTCGAGCCCGTGCGGCTGGACTCGGTCGCGTTCGCGCTGCTGGCGCTCGCGGCGGTGTCCGTGCTCGTCGCCGGCGCGCAGCATGCGCGGCTGTATCACCGCGGCTACGCGGAGGTCGAGATCGTCGGGCTGTCCGAGATCGGGGCGCTGGCGGCCTTCGTCGCCGCGGCCTCCGGAAGCGAGGACGAGGACCGTGACGACCGGTCCGGCCCCGGCGGTGGTGACGATTCCGGCCGCGGCCGCGGCCGCGGGCGCGGGCGCGACGACGACGGCTGACCCGACGATCGCCGAGGCGCGGGCGCGCACGCTCAGCGAGCGCAGCGCGGCGTCCGAAGAGCGGGACATGCCGCGTTCGCTCCCACGTCCCGCCGTCGTCGTGCTGCTGGCCCTGCTCGCGTTCGCCGGCGCGTTCGCGCTGCAGGCCGCCCCGGCCCAGGCCGCGCTGCCGTTCAAGCTGCCGATCCTACGGCCCAAGCCGCCCCCGACGCCCGTGATCCCGCCCGTCCAGGAGCCGGTGAGCGCCGATCCCGCCGGTCCCGCGCGCGGGACGATGATCCTCGTCCACGCCGGCGGCTGGGCCGGGCACGACGGCTACGCGCAGGGCGAGCTGCTCAAGGACCCCGGCAACCTGTTCCTCGCGCGCGGCTGGCGCGTCGTATCGATCGACTACGACGAGGGCACCGCCGGCCTGCAGGACGTCCTCGACGCCGCCGGCGCCGAGCTTGCGCGGGGCACGAGCGACGGTCCGCTGTGCGTCTACGGCGAGTCCTCCGGCGCGCACCTCGCGCTCATGGCGGCCTCGAAGCTGCGCGCGATCGACTGCGTCATCGGCGTCGGCACGCCGACCGACCTGCTGCTCTACAACGCCGAGGCGGAGGCGAGCAGCGACGCGCGCGTCAAGCTCGTCGCCAGTCAGATCAGGCGCCTGTTCGGGACGACGCCCGAGCAGACCGCGCCGTGGAACGTCGCGTCGCTCGCGCCCGCGATCCGCGCCGACGTGCTGCTCGTTCACGAGGCCGACGACGAGCTCGTCACCGGCGTCCACGCCCAGCTCGTCAAGACCGCGCGCCCGACGACGCAGCTCATCGAGCTCGAGCCGGGCGACAAGAACGACCCCACGACCCAGTTCATGCACGGCACGGTGTCCGAGGCCGGGCGCGCGCAGTACATGGCCGGGATCGGGTCGTTCGCCGACCGCGCCGTCGCCGCGCGCAACGCGGAGCGACAGGCGGCCCGCACCGGCTGCTCTCGGGTGACGCGCTCGGTGGCCGAGACCGGTCCGCAGGGCCTCGCCAGCGGGTTGCGCTGCCTGGCCCGCCGGCAGGGCCGGTCGCTGCCGGCCGACGTCGACGCCTGGCGCACGACGAGCGTCAAGCTGCGCGGCGAGGTCAACGCGGCGCGGGTCTGGTCCTATCTGCGCCAGACCTCCGGCGGGCGGCGCGCGCTCAGTGCCGCCGCCAAGAAGCGCGCGCGGGTCGTCGTGCGGACCGGCGACCGCTCGCGCGTGACGCTGAAGGCGATGCGCCGGAGCTCGCGCGGCGGCAGCCGCAGGTAGCCGGTCGCGGCGCCGCAGGCGCCCGCCGCGCCGGCGGCGCATGGGCGCCACGGCGGCGCATCGTCGAACGCCTCACCGCCGGCGGATGCGCACGTGGACGACGCGCGCCGCGCCCGCGGCAGGCTGCGCGGTGACGCGGTACAGCCCCGGCCGCCGGCCGAGCCGCCGCGGCGAGAGCGTCACCGTGTTGTCGCCGGCGTCCGCGTCGACGGCGACCAGGCGGCGCGGGCGCGTGTAGCGCCCCCCGCCGCGCGAGCGCTGCAGCCCGAGCGTCACGCGTGCCGGACGGCTGAGGGTGAAGGAGATGCGCAGCGCGCGGCCCGCCGCGATCGTGCGCCGCGAGCGCCGCAGTGGGCCCAGCAGCGCAGCCGGACGGGCGTGGCCGAGCACGCGCAGGACCGAGCGCGCCATGCTTGCCTCGCCGAGCGCGTTGGGGTGGATCGGGTACGCCGGCGAGGTCGGCACGAGCCCCTCGAACCAGCGCGTGCCGGGCGGGGTGCAGACGTCGTGGCCAACGCTCTCGACGTACGTGTCGACGTACTCGGCGTCGTTGTCCGCAGCCTGCGCAGCGAGCATGGCGTTCGTGCGGCGCAGCATCTCGTCGAGGTACGCGACGTCGTCGTGCGAGAGCGGCACGAGCGGGTAGCAGCCGCGGCCGCGGGTCGGCGCAACGGCCGGGTAGCCGACGATCAGCACCCGTGCCCGCGGCGCGCGCGCGTGGATCGCCTGCAGCGTCGCCGCGATCTTCGGTGCCGTCGCCGCGATCCGATCGACGAGCGCGTCGCCGCCGCCCGGCCGCGCGAAGCTTGTGCGGCAGGCGCGGCCGCTCGGCGCGAGCAGGCCGAGCCGCAGGCACGTCGTCGCGGCGCCGACCAGGCCGACGTCGTTGCCGCCGATCCCGATCGTGACGAGCTGCGCGTCGGACCGCAGCGCGTCGAACTGCGGCGGGTTCGTGCCGAACGCGACCGGCTGGGCCGCGGTCATCTGCCGGGTCGTCGCCGACGAGCAGCTCACGTCGCGAAACGATGCGGCGCCGGTCGCCGCCGCGACGATCGACGGGTAGTTGCGGTTCGACCGCCCGCAGCCGGCCGGCCGCCCCACCTGGTCGGGCACGAGCGGGGCAGCCGTGTAGGAGTCGCCGAGCGCGACGTACGGGCGGGGGCCGGCGGCCGCGGCGATCGCCGGCAGCGCCAGCGTCGCCAGGAGCGCGCACAGCGCCGTGGTCAGCGGCCGGCGGCGCATGGCGGGCAGTATCTATCACCCAGACCCGGATGCCGCGCACCGCCCCTGGGCGCGGCTGCTCAGCGCCGCCGCAGCGCCTCGGCGACGAGCTTGGCGGCGATCGCCGTGCCCGTGATGTTCAGGTGGATGCCGTCCTCCTCGCGCACGTCGACGAGGCGCCCGCGGTAGGGCATGACCTCGCGAAACCCCTCCGGAGTGAAGACGAGGTCCAGCCGCAGGACGCCGACCCCGACGAGGCCGCGGGCCGCGTGCACGACCGCGAGGTTCACGGCGTCGGCGAGGTCGCGCGGTCCCTGCGGCAGCGGCAGCGTCAGCCAGAGCACGCGCGCGTGCCCGCCGCGCCGATAGGTCTGCATCATCGCGCGCAGCCGGCGCGCGTACTCGGCGATCCAGCCCGGTCCGCAGCACTCCAGCCGCGTCTCGCCGGTGGTCAGCGGGAAGCGGTCGACGATTCCCAGCGAGGCGACGGTCGCGGCCTGGCGCAGGCGCCTGGTCTGTGTCCTGGCCAGCGTCGCCCACGGGCCGAACGGCTTGGCGATGCCGGTGCCGGGGCGGATGTCGCTGTGGACCTTGGCGGCGTCGCCGAGCTCGTCGGCCAGGAACGTGTCGATCCCCTGCATCGTGGAGTCGCCGGTCGCGAGCACCGTCGGCGGCGGGGCCGCCGCCCGCACCCGCGACCCGACGGCGATCGAGCGGCGCAGGCGGTGGCCACGGAAGCGCAGCTCGACGCGCCAGCGCCCGGTCTCGCGTGGGCGCACGCGGCGGGTCGCCACCGAGATCGCGCGGCGCAGGCGGACCCGGTCGCACGTGCGCGGGTCGTGCGGCGGGGTGAGGCACAGCCGCGCGCGAAGGCCGCCGTTGCCCCAGCGGTCGCGGACGCGGATGCGGCCGACCTCGCCGGGCGCGAGGCGGCGCGGGACCGCGAGCTCCAGCCGGGTCTTGCAGGACGCCGTGCGGACGCTGTACTCGCCCACGGCGAGCCGTCCGCCGGCGAGCGGCGCGCCGGCCGCGAAGCGGCGTACGAGCCGGTCGCAGCGCCAGGTCGCGGCGTCGCGCAGCACCGTGGGATCGCTCGCCGACGCCTTCGCGCCCAGTCGCCGCAGCGTGCTTCCCACGCGCTCGTAGAACGTCACCGGCGCGCCGCGCGCGCCGAAGAAGTGCAGGCTGATGACTCCGGCCTGGGTTGCGTCGGCGGCGAAGAAGTGACGCTCGACGTGCGGGGGCGGCGCCTGCGCGCCGGCCGGGGCGCCGGCGAGACCCAGGGCGCCGATCGCCGCCGCGACGACCGCGCGGCGTGTCAGACGCATGTGCGGATGAGCCGGGTGACGGGCCACGCGCGCCGCCTCACGCGCTGCCGACGAGCGCCGCGCAGACCCAGTTGTGCGCGCCGCGGCCGCCGTTCCACAGTTGCGCGGCGAGACGGTCCTGCTCGGCCTTCGGCGCGAGGTGGGCGTGCGGCGTCGAGCCGCCCAGCCCGCGCCAGGTGTCCGGCAGGAACTGGTAGAAGCCCGACGCGCCCGCCGAGTTGGGCGGCAGGTTCTGCCCGCCCGACTCGCATTGCACGACGGGCCACGGGATCGCCCACGGCCCGCCCGGGCCGACCGCTCGCAGCGCCCGCGCGCGCTGCGCCAGCAGCCGGTCCAGCGAGCGCTGTGCGCGGCGGCGGCTCGCACGCGTGCCACGCAGGAGCGCCGCGCGCGTCCGTCGCGCCTGGGCGAGCGCGGCACGGCGCTCGTGCAGCCCGGCGGCGATCGCCGCCAGGGCCGTGTGCCGCCGTCGCACGGCGTCAGCCGCGGCCTGCCGCTGTGCGGCGAGCTTCGTCAGCACGCGCCGCTGGGCGAGCGCGTCGCGCCGTGCGACCCTGACAGTGGCGAGGATCCGCTCGTCCTGGGCCTGGATGCGCTTGAGGAAGTCGACGGTCTCCAGCAGCCGTGCGAAGCCGTCGGCGTGCAGCACGACGGTCACGATGTCCGGCCGCCCGCCGGTGTAGCGCTGGCGCAGGAGCTTGGCGAGCTGCGCGCGCGACTCGCCCAGGCGCGCCCGCAGGCGCAGCGCCCGCGCGCGCTGGCGGTCGCGCCGCTGCACGGTTGCCGCGAGCACGCGCTCGGCCTGCGCGAGCTCGGCCTGGGCGGCGGCGACGCGCCGTTCGAGGATCGCGACCTCGCGCGCTGTCGCGCGCTCCAGGCGGCCGAGCCGCGCGACGGAGCCGGCCAGCGATCGCTCGCGGTCGCGCGCGGCGTCGATCCGGTTGCGCAGCTCGCCCTCGCTGCGCTGCCCGATCGCGGGCGCGTCCGCGAGCGCCCCGGCGAGGACGGCGAGCAGGAGGATGGGTCCGCACAGGCGTCGATGCATGACGGGCGACGGGGCAACCTAGCCCCCGGCCGCGCGCGGGCGAAGCGCTGCACGAGGTCATGCGGACTCGGCCGGTGCATCAGTCGTCGCGCGCGATCCGATCCAGCCCCAGAGCGCGACGAGCAGCGAGAAGATGATGGCGATCGACAGCATGGCCCGGGCTCCTGGCCCAGGTATCGGCACCCGGCAGGGATTCCTGCACCCCGCGGGCGGCGGCCTACACGACCGGCGTCGGCGGCTCCTCGCCGGCCAGGACGGCGATGACGTTGTCGGCGCACAGCGTCGCCATCGCGTCGCGCGTCATCCGCGTCGCCGAGCCGATGTGCGGGACGAGGACGGTGTTGGGCAGCTTCACGAGATCCTCGGGCACGGTCGGCTCGTTCTCGTAGACGTCCAGGCCGGCCGCGGCCAGCGGCCCGTGGCGCAGCGCATCGACGAGCGCGGCGGTGTCGACGACGCCGCCGCGGCACGTGTTGACGAGGATCGCGCCGGGCTTGCACCGCGCGAGCGTCTCGGCGTTGATCATGTGCTTCGTGTCGGGCGTGAGGGTGACGTGCAGGCTCACGTAGTCCGAGACCGCCAGCAGCTCGTCGAGGTCCATCCGCTGCGCGCCGAACCGCGCGGCCGCCTCGTCCATCGGGTGGGCGTCGGCGAAGACGAGCCTGGGCTCGAAGCCGGCCAGCAGCTCGGCGACGCGCTGGCCGATGCGCCCGAAGCCGACGAGCCCGACGGTGGCGCCGCTCAGCTCGCGGCCGAGAAACTGCTCGGGCTCCCAGCCGACCCACTCGCCGCGGCGGAAGATCTGGTCGGTCTCGACGATCCGCCGGCCGGCCGCCAGCATGAGCGCGACCGCCAGCTCGGCCGTCGCGTTCGTCAGCACCTTGGGCGTGTTCGTGGCGCGCAGGCCGCGCTCGCGCACGGCGTCGGTGTCGATGTTGTCGAAGCCGACGGCGAAGTTCGCGACGACCTCGAGCGAGTCGCCGGCGCGGTCGAGCAGGTCGCCCTGCACGGGCACCGTCGGGTCGGCGACGATCGCGCTGGCGCCCGGCGCGTGCTCGTAGAGCCAGTCGCGGTCGAACGGCAGCCCGCCGACCTCGACGTCGAACCGCGCGGTCAGCTTGTCCAGGCCGGCCGCCGGAAGCGTGCGGGCGACGACGACCTTCATCGCGATAGCAGGCGGTCTCTCGGGGGCATGCGGCCGCAGCTTGCCCCAAGGCGGCTTCCTTCGCAACTTCGGCGCCATGTGCTCGAGTGCCACGTGGGCGCCGCCAGCGGCTCGAGGTGTCGCTCGAGCACGCTAACGCCGCTCGCGCGTTGCCGTGCCCGGGGACCGGCCCGCCGCGCGCCGGCCGTCGGTCACCCGGTACACCGCTCGCCCCGTGGCTAGGCCACCGGCCTCAGACGACGCAGCGGGCGGCCCTCGCGCAGCTCGCGCACGACGGCCTCGACGAGCCCGTCGTCGTCGAGCCGGCGGCCGTCGGTCACCGCCGTGACGACGCCGCGCTTGCGCTGGATCAGCGCCGCCATCGTCTCGTCGATCGTCTCCGCCGCGAGCAGGTACCACGCGGTGACGGCGTCGTGCTGGCCGATCCGGTGGCAGCGATCCTCGGCCTGGTCGTGCAGCGCCGGCGTCCACTCGAGCTCCAGGAACGCGACGTTCGACGCGCGCGTCAGCGTGATCCCCTGCGCGGCGACGCGGGTCGCGCCGACGAGCAGCTGCGGTCCGTCGGCGGCCTGGAAGGCCCGGACCGCCGCCTCGCGCGCCGCCGCCGAATCGCGGCCGAGCAGGTGCACCGCCGCCGGGAAGCGCTCGAGCAGCGCCTCCTGCACCTCGACGTGACGCGCGAAGACGACGAGCGGCTCGCCGGACTCCAGGAAGTCGGCGATCCACGTCAGCGCGGCGGCGAGCTTGCCGCGCGCGGCGAGCCGCTGCAGCGTGCCGAGCTGCGCGAGCCGCTGCGCGCGCAGCGTCGCGGCGATCTTCGCCTCGAGCTCGCGCAGGTCCAGCGGCTGCGAGCGCAGCCACGCGATCACGTCCTCCTCGGCCAGCCGGTACTCGCCGGCGTTCGCCAGCGCCACCGGTACGACGACCTGGCGCTTGGCCGGCAGCTGGGGCAGCACCTCGGACTTCAGCCGCCGCACGAAGCAGCGCCGGCGCAGGTGCCAGTGCAGCCGCTCCTCGGACAGCTCGCCGCGGAAGCGGCGGGCGAACTGCGCGCCCGAGCCGAAGTCCTCAAGGCGGCCGATGACGCGCAGCTGCGAGACGAGCTCCTCGGCGCGGTTGAGCACCGGCGTGCCGCTCAGCGCCAGTCGCAGCCCGTCGGCCGCGACCGCGCCGCCCAGCCGCCGCACCGCCTGCGTGCGCTTGGCCTGCGGGTTCTTGACGTAGTGCGACTCGTCGACGACGAGCGCGCGCGGTGCCCGCCGCGCCAGCGCCGCGCGGTGGTCGGCGACGACCTCGTAGTTGAGGATCGTGATGTCGGCGACCGCCGGCGGCGCGCCGCGGCCCTCCACCAGCGCGACGCTGCGGTGGGGCAGCCAGCGCGCACACTCGCGCTGCCAGTTGAGCTTCAGCGAGGCCGGGCAGACGACGACCGCCGGAAACGCGACGTCGGCCTCGAGCGTCGCGAGCGCCTCGACGGTCTTGCCCAGTCCCTGCTCGTCGGCGAGAAAGCAGCGCCGCGCGTCGAGCGCGTAGCGCACGCCCGCCCACTGAAACGGCGCCAGCTCGCCGCCCAGCACGGCGCCGACCGCGGCGATCGGCTCGCCGTCCGCGGCGCGCGAGCGCCGGATCGCTTCGCGCGCCGCCGCGTGCTCGGCGCGCAGCCGCTCCAGCGCGTCACGGCCAGCGGCGTCGACCGCGACGCCGAACGCGGCGAGAAACGCGTCCAGCGGCTCGACGATCCACGGGTCGATCGGCAGGGTGCGGCTGCGCTCGTCGGCGCCGGGCAGGCGCCCGAACGCCCGGCCGGCGTCGGGATCCCACAGCACGTCGAGCCGCAGCCGCTCGCCGTCGAACGTCCGCGCCGCCGTGAGCCGCGCCGGCGGCGGCTCGTCGACGCCGGACAGCAGCGCCTCGACGCAGCGCCGCGCGCCCGGCTCCAGCCGGACGGCGTCCTGCTCGTCGAGCGCCTCGGCGCCGGCGCGCGTCAGCGGCGCGAGGATCGCGTCGCCGCGCGGCACCGAGCTCTCCAGCAGCGCCGCCGGCGGCTCGCCGGCGCGGGTGGTCAGCGTCCACCAGCCGCGGCCGTCGTAGCGCACCGCGCCGACGCTGCCGACCCAGCGGCGCTCGATCGCCGCCAGCCACTCGAGCACCTCGTCGGAGGGCGACAGCTCCGGGAAGCGCGCGATGACCTCCGCGACGTGGACGCCGACCCAGTCGTCGACCGGCGCCCACCACTCCCGCCGGTCCCAGTCGAAGCGCCGCCCGGGGATGCCGCGCACGACGTGGACGATGCGCTCGTCGTACGGGAAGGCGAGCACGACGATCTGCTCGTCGCCGCGGCCGTGCAGCTCGATGTTCGGGCGGTGCGAGGCGAGCTTCATCGACCCGCCCACCGTAGCCGCCCGTCCAGCCGGACCGCCTACCGCGCGACCTCGAACCACAGCCGCGCGCCGCCGTCGCCCGCGACGCCCCACGCGTCGGCCATCCGTTCGACGATGCGCAGCCCGTAGCCGCCCAGCGACGGCGTCTCGCGCGAATGCAGCAGCTCGTCGGCCGAGACTCCCGGGGCGTGTCCGCTGATCTCGATCCGCACGCGGTCGCCCGTCACCGAAGCCGACAGTCGCAGCACCTCGCCGGGCCGCGGCTCGGCGTCGGCGACGAAGACGGCGATCAGCTCGGAGGCCAGCAGCAGCACCTTGTAGCCGATCTTGCCCGCGATCCCCGGCGTGGCGGCGAGCTCGCGCCGCGCGATCCCGGCCGCGGCGGCCGTGGCCGGCAGCTCGACGACGCGCTCCGCGGTGGAGGCCCCCCTTGCCATCTTCCGCTTGCTACCCCGAAATGCCGCCGACGTTCCGCCAGGGCGGTCAGCGGCGATTCGAGGATCTCGGCGGCGTGCCGATATGAGATCCGATGTCGCCCACGCCACTGCCAGACCCGACGATGATCCGCTCGCGACCCGGCCGCCTGCTCGGCGACGTGCTCGTCGGGCTCGGCTTCTGCGACCGCGAGACCGTCGAGAGCGCCGTCCTCGACGCGCGCGAGGCCGGCCGCCCGATGGGGCAGGTGCTGCTCGAGTGGGGCGCGGTGACCGGCGACCAGCTCGCGATCGGCGTCGCCGAGCGCTTCGGCCTGCAGCACGTCAGCCTCGAGACGCTTGAGCCGGACGTGGCCGCGCTGCACCTCGTCCCGGCGGTCGCGCTGCGCCGCCTGGACGCCGTCCCGATCGCCGTTCGCGACGGCGGCACGCTGCTCGTCGCGATGGTCAACCCGACGAACGTGCTCGCGCTCGACGACCTCGCGATGCTGACCGACCTGCGCGTCGAGCCGGTCGTCGTATCGCGCGAGGACCTCGACGTGCTGCTGCAGCGCGTCAACCGCCTCGAGGACGACGTCGACGAGATCCTCGAGACCGAGCCCGAGGAGGAGCGGACGGACGTCGAGAGCCTGCTCGAGGCGTCGGCCGACGACGCGCCGACGGTCAAGCTCGTGCGCTCGATCATCTCGCAGGCGATCGAGCAGGGCGCGTCCGACGTGCACTTCGATCCGCACGACGGCGATCTGCGCGTCCGCTACCGACTCGACGGGCTGATGGCGGACGCGACGACGGTCCCGCGCCGCCAGGCAGCGAAGGTGATCTCGCGGATCAAGATCCTCAGCGACCTGGACATCTCCGAGCGCCGGCTGCCGCAGGACGGCCGCACGAGCCTCACGCTCGACGGCCGCCGGATCGACATCCGCGTGACGATCGTGCCGCTCGTCGCCGGCGAGTCGGCGGTGCTGCGCGTGCTCGATCCCGGCATCGGGCCGCTGTCGCTCGGCGAGCTCGGGATGGGCGATCGCGACCGCGTGCGCGTCGAGGCGGCGCTGCGCCGCTCGCACGGCGCGATCCTCGCGACCGGGCCGACGGGGTCGGGCAAGTCGACCTCGCTGTACGCCGCGGCCGGCGTCGTCAGCACCCCCGAGAAGACGCTGATGACGATCGAGGACCCGGTCGAGTACCGCCTGCCCGACGTCAAGCAGATGCAGGTCTTCGAGCGCGCCGGGCTGAGCTTCGCCACCGGCCTGCGCGCGATCGTGCGCGCCGACCCCGACATCATCATGGTCGGCGAGATGCGCGACCGCGAGAGCGCGAAGATCGCGATCGAGGCCGCCCTGACGGGCCATCTCGTCCTCTCGACGCTGCACACCAACAGCGCCCCGGCCGCGCCGGCGCGGCTCATCGACATGGGCGTCGAGCCCTACCTCGTGGCCTCGGCGCTCGACTGCGTGATCGCCCAGCGCCTCGCCCGCAGGCTCTGCACGAGCTGCCGGCGCCCGGCCGCCGCGGCCGGCGCGCAGCCGATCGTCGAGCCCGCGATCGAGGGGCAGATCTACGAGCCCGTCGGCTGCACGCGCTGCCGCTCGACGGGCTACCGCGGGCGCGTCGGGCTCTTCGAGGTCATGACCGTGACCGACGAGATCCGCGCGCTCATCGTCGCCCGCGCGACCGCCGGGAAGATCGCCGCCGTGGCGATCGAGCAGGGCATGCGCACGCTGCACGAGGACGGGCTGGAGAAGGTCCGCGCGGGCGAGACGACGCTCGCCGAGGTCGCGCGCGTCACCGGATAGGTCGGCCGACGGGTGGCGCCGATAGCCTGCGGCGCGTCATGCCGGACTTCCTGCCGCTGCCCGAGCGCAAGCCCAAGCCGCGCGCGGCCGGGCTGACGCACGTCATCGACACCGGCCTGAGCACGTCGGAGGTCGACGGGCTCCTGCGCCAGGCCGCGGCGCATATCGACATGGTCCGCCTCGGCTGGGGCTCGGCCTACGTCACGGCCGACCTCCACGCCAAGCTCGCCGCCTACCGCGCGCACGGCGTGCCGGTCATGCTCGGCGGCACGCTGACCGAGCTGGCCTGGCTGCACGGCCGCGTCGACGAGCTGTGCGCGTGGCTCGACGAGCTCGGCATCGACGCGCTCGAGGTGTCCAGCGGCGTCGTCGCGATCCCACCGGGCGAGAAGGCGGAGCTGATCGAGCGCCTCGCCGCCCGCTACACCGTCTATGCGGAGGTGGGGGAGAAGGACCCGAACGCGCTCATGGCCCCCTACCGCTGGGTGGCGCTCATCCGCGAGGCGCTCGACGCCGGCGCGCAGCTCGTCGTCTGCGAGGGCCGCGCGACCGGGACCGCGGGGCTGTACCGGCCCGACGGCGAGGCGCGCACCGGGCTGATCGACGAGATCGTCCACGAGGTCGACCGCGGCAAGCTCGTCTTCGAGGCGCCCCGCAAGCACCAGCAGGTGTGGCTGATCGAGCGCTACGGCGCCGACGTGAACCTCGGCAACGTGCCGCCCGCCGAGGTGCTGTCGCTCGAGACGCTGCGCCTCGGCCTGCGGGCCGACACGCTCACGCGCTTCCACCGCCCGCCGGACGACGGTGGCTGAGCGCGTCGCGGTCCTGCTGACCGGCGTCGGCAAGCGCTACGACATCGTCAGCGCCTTCGGCGAGCACGCGTTTACGATCGCCGCCGACCCCAATCCGCTCGCACCGGCGCGCTACGCCGCCGACCTGCACGTCGCGCCGCCGCGGTTCGACGACCCCGGCTACATCCCGTTCCTCGAGCGGCTCGCCGCCGCGCACGGCGTGCGCGCGGTCGTCCCGCTGACCGACCTCGACATCGAGGTCCTCGCAGCGGCCGGCGACGCGCTGCCGAGCTTCGTGCCGTCGGCCGAGGTCGCGCGCGCCACGTTCGACAAGTACGAGGCCCACCACCTCCTGCTGTCGCACCGGCTGCCGTCGCCGCCGACGGTGCTGCCGGGCCAGCAGCCGGAGTCCTTCCCGGTGATGGTCAAGCCGCGCCGCGGGTCGGGCGCGCGCTCGATCCATGCGGCGGCCGATCGCGGCGAGATGGAGTTCTTCGTCGGCTACGTCAAGGAGCCCGTCATGATCCAGCGGCTGATGGGCGGGCCGGAGTTCTCGATCGACCTGTTGGGCGACCTCGACGGGCGCTGTCTGAACGCGATCCCGCGCACGATGATCGAGTCGCGCGGGGGCGAGTCGATCAAGGGCACCGTCATCCACGACGAGGAGCTGATCGACCTCGGGCGGGCGGTCGGCGAGGCGCTCGGCGTGCGCGGGCCGTGCACGGTGCAGGCCTTCCGCGATCCCGAGCTCGGGCTCGCCATCACCGACGTCAACACGCGCTTCGGCGGCGCCTTCCCGGCGCCGATGTACGCGGCGCGGCCGGGTCGCACCTACCCCGAGCTGATCGTGCGGATGGCGCGCGGGGAGCGGATCGAGCCGCACGTCGGCGACTTCGCCCACGGCCACTCGTTCACGCGCTACTTCTGGCAGCTCGAGCTCGACGCCGAGCTGCGACCGACCGGGCGCGCCATCGTTGCCGGCGGGCCGCGGGCGCCGCGCTGAGCGGGCACGCGCCGGTGTCCTGGGCGGCGGCGTCGCGAGGTCCGGGCTACGCCGTCGCGTCGGCGGCGGCCGGCGGCGGGATCACCGAGCCGGCGGCCGATCGCTCCGGCCGCGCCTGTGCGCGCGCCTGCAGACGTCCGAACAGCACAATCCCCAGGACGAGCCCGATCGTCGTCGGCAGGCCCCACGCGATGCCCTGACCAAGCTGGGCGGCGATCGGCCCGGGACACGCGCCGGCGACGCCCCAACCGATGCCGAAGAGCACGCTGCCGGCGACGTGGCGCCGCTCGGGCCTGACCGGCTCCCACTGCACGCGCTCGCCGGTCAGCGGCGCACGCGGCGCGCGCCGCCGCAGCAGCCACAGCCCGGCGAACGCCGTCGTGACCGCGCCGCCGAAGAACAGGAACAGGTAGGAGCTCTCGAAGAGCAGCCCCGCGCGGATGACGTCGGGGCTCATCAGCCCCGACCACGCCAGCACGACGCCGAAGACGACGCCGATCAGCGCTGCGGCGACGCGCGTGCGCACTAGATCAGCGCCTCGGTGACGAACGTGACGACGATCGCGGTGACGAAGAACGTCACCGTCGCGACGAGACTGGCGGGCGACGCCATCGCGTTGCCGCTCAGCCCGTTGCCCGACGTGCAGCCGCCCGCGATCTTCGTGCCGAGCCCGATCAGCAGGCCGCACGCGAGCAGGATCGCGACGACGACGACCGCCCCGCCGGCGCCCGTGAACGTCGCGGTCAGCCAGCCGTAGCCGTGGAACACCGGGCCGCCGGCGACGAGCGCGTAGGCGGCGGCGCCGCCGATCAGGCCGAGCAGCATCCAGCCGAAGGGGCCGAACGACAGGCGGCGCGCGGCGAGCGTGCGCACGACGTCGGTCCAGCCGCCCATCACGCCGAGGCGCTCGTTCATGAGCCAGCGCATCGCCACGACGCACAGCCCGAGCAGCGGGCCGCCGACGAACCAGGGAAGCTGCGAGTGAACCATCCGCTCCTCAAAGGGCCGATCACCGATTGCAATTAGACGATAGCGCGTGGCGGGGTGGCCGTTCGCCGGGCGCCGCGCCGGGTATCCGCGGGGGATGGACACGTCGACGACGGCGGGCTACGTCGATGCCGCGCCGCTGCTCGCAGAGAACCTGCACCGGCTGGGCGCGCTGCGTCCCGGCGTTCCGGTGCTCAGCCTGTACCGCGACCTCGACCCGAGCGAGTTCGGCACTCAGCGCGCGCGCCGCTCGGCCTACACCTCGCTGCTCGACGAGGCGCACAAGCGCATCGAGGAGCACGACACCGACCACGACGGGCGCGCCTCGCTGCGCGCCGACCTGGAGCGGGTGAGCGGGTTCCTCGACGCCTACCGCCCCAAGCGCGGGCGCGGGCTCGCGATCTTCGCGGCATCGGCGGCCGGGTTCTTCGAGGCCCACACGCTGCCGCGCCCGCCGCGCACCCGCGTCGTGATCGACGACTCGCCGTACGTCACGCCCCTGCTCGTCGCCGGCGACGTCCGCGACTGGCTGATCGTCCTCGTCGACGCCCACCATGCGCGCTTCCTGCACGGCAACACGGACTACCTCGTCGAGTTCGAGCACGACAAGGACGCCGTCGCCGGCCAGCACGAGGGGCAGAGCACGAGCGACCACCAGCGCTGGGTCGAGCACCAGATCGACGACAACCTCAAGGCGGCGGCGGCGCAGGTGGACCGCCGGCTGGCGAGCGGGCGCTTCGACCGCGTCCTGGTCGGCGGCCCCGACGAGATCGCCTCGCGGTTCGAGCAGCAGCACCTGAGCAGCCCTGCGCGCGAGCGGCTCGCGGGCCGCTTCGAGGTCGACGTGTCCGACACCGCGCCCGACGACGTGCGCGTGGCCGCGATGCCGTGCTTCGAGGAGCACGAGCGCCGCCACGAGCGCGAGCTGCTCGACCGGCTCGCCCAGGGCCTGGGCCGCGGCGAGCGCGCGGCGGCCGGCGTCGACGACGTCCGCGCGATGCTCGAGCAGGCGCGCGTGGAGACGCTGCTATACCAGGACGGCTTCGCGTCGCCCGATCCGGGCGTGCTCGAGCAGGCGATCGAGGACGCCGCCGCCCAGTCCGCCGAGATCGTGCCGCTGCGCCACCACGGCGAGGAGCTCGAGCGGCACGGCTGGATCGCCGCGCTGCTGCGGTTCTGATCTGAGCGTCGTCCTCGGGCGCCGCGGTGCCCGACCGGCCTAACTGGTTGCACGCGGGGCCTCGGCGATACTGCGGCGGTGTCCGAGCCGGCGCCGCTGTTCAGCTTCGAGTCCGTCAGCGTGGGGCCGGCCGGCGTGCGCAGGCTCGACGGCCTCGACGCCGAGCTGCCGCACGACGGGGTGACGGTCATCGCCGGGCCCTCGGGCTCGGGCAAGTCGACGCTGCTGCGGCTGTGCAACCGCCTCGAGGTGCCGAGCGAGGGGATCGTCCGCCACCGCGGCACCGACGTCACGCAGCGCGACCCGCTCGAGCTGCGGCGCGAGGTCGCGATGGTCTTCCAGCGCCCGGTGATGTTCCCGGGCACGGTGTACGACAACCTCCGCGAGGCCCAGCCCGACTGCGACGTGCAGCGCGCGGCTGAGCTGCTCGAGCGCGTCGCGCTGGACGCCGGCTTCCTGGAGCGCGACGGCGGCGAGCTGTCGGGCGGCGAGGCACAGCGCGCCTGCCTGGCGCGAGCGCTCGCCACGAACCCGCGCGTGCTGCTCATGGACGAGCCGACGTCCTCGCTGGACGCCCGGGCGGCGGGGGTACTCGAGCGGCTCGGCCGCCAGCTCGCCGACGACGACATCCCGGTCGTCTGGGTCACGCACGACGAGGAGCAGATGCGGCGGCTCGGCGACCACGTGCTGCTGCTCGCGGGCGGGCGCGTGGACCGCAGCGGCTCATCGCTGGAGGTGCTCGGCGATGGAAGGTGACGTCAGCCCGCTCGGGCTCGTCGCCTCGCTGCTGCTGGTGGCGATCGCGCTGGCGATCAGCCTGCGCCTGCGCCTGCGCATCGACCGCGAGATCGTCGTCGCGGTCGTGCGCGGGCTCGTGCAGCTGCTGATCGTCGGCGCCGCGCTGGCGATCGTCATCGACCCCGGGACGCCGCTGATCTGGTCGTGGCTGTGGATCGCGGGGATCGTCGTCTTCGCGGCCGCGACGGTGCGCCGGCGCGCGCCCGCCGTCCCCGGCCTGTTCTGGATCGCGCGCGCCGCCAACGGGGTCACGGCGGCGATCGGCTTCGCGGTCGCGTTCGGGCTGCAGATCTTCCCCGTCGAGGGGCGCACGCTCGTGCCGATCGCGGGGATGCTCGTCGGCAACTCGATGAAGTCGGCGGTCGTCGCCGCCGACCGGCTCGTCGACGCGCTCGCGGAGGGCCGCGCCGAGGTGGAGGCGCGGCTCGCGCTCGGCCAGCCGTCGACGGCGGCTGCGCGGCCGACGGTGCGCAGGGCGCTGCGCACGGCGCTGTCGCCGCAGATCGAGAACACGAAGGCGCTCGGGATCGTCTTCCTGCCGGGCGCGATGACCGGGCTGATACTCGCCGGGGTCGACCCCGTCGACGCCGTGCTCGTCCAGCTCGCGCTCATGTACCTCATCCTCGGCGCGGTCGCGACGACGACCGCGATCACCGCGCTCGGCGCGGTGGGGCGGCTGTTCACGCCCGACCACCGGCTCGTCGCGCTCCCGCGCTCGACGCGCGACGTCGGGTGAGCCGGTCAGAAGACGATCGTCCGCTCCCCGGCGCGCACGACGCGCTCCTCGCAGTGCCACTGCACAGCGCGGGCCAGGACGCTGCGCTCGACGTCCGCGCCGCGGCGCTCGAGCGCCTCGGCGGTCAGCCGGTGGCTGACGCGCACGACGTCCTGCTCGATGATCGGTCCCTCGTCGAGGTCCTCGGTCGCGTAGTGCGCGGTCGCGCCGATGAGCTTGACGCCGCGCTCGCGCGCACGCTGGTACGGGTCCGAGCCGGCGAAGGCGGGCAGGAACGAGTGGTGGATGTTGATCACCGGCGCGCCG